>NZ_JBFAWD010000027.1:66179-112057 GCF_040680135.1 Nocardia sp. NPDC052112
TTGTGGTTTGCTGCCATGTTTCCGCGTGGTCATTTGTGTAGTCGCGCGCGGTGGGTGGTGGGGGTGCGTGCGTTTCGGCGATTGTGTGTGGTTTGCTGCCATGTTTCCGCGTGGTCATTTGTGTAGTCGCGCGCGGTGGGTGGTGGGGGTGCGTGCGTTTCGGCGATTGTGTGTGGTTTGCCGCCATGGTTTCCGCGTGGTCATTTGTGTAGTCGCGCGCCCTGGGTGGTGAGGGCGGTGCGGACGCGGTCGAGGATTACGTGGGGGCGGTGGTGGAGGAGGGCGGCATTGAGGCGGACTACGCGCCAGCCGAGGGCTTCGATGCGGGCTATGCGGTCGATGTCCTTGGTGCGCTGGGTGGGGTCGGTCCAGTGGTGGGCGCCGTCGTATTCGACGGCTACTCGCCATTTTCGCCAACCGAGGTCGACGCGCGCGACGAATTCGCCGTAGTGATCGCGGATCACCAATTGTGTTTCGGGGCGCGGTAAGCCGTCGTCTATGAGGAGTAGGCGGGTATGCGTCTCGGGTGGGGATTCCGCGCCCGGGTCTACGAAGGTGAGCGTTGTGCGCAAGCGGTTGAGGAAGCGTGCGCCCGGATGTCTCGACGCGAAGGCAGCTACCTCACTCGGTTCGAGTCCGGTGGCCGCGCACAGCGCGTCCAGAATCGGCACCGCCCTGTCCCGCGGCAGGCGACGGCCGAGGTCGAATGCTGTGCGCGCCGGTGTTGTGACCGTGAACCCGTCGACGTCGCAGCATTCGCTCGGCTCGATAACCGAGCGGACGGCACGAATCCCGGAAGGCGGGCGACAGTGTCCGCTCCTTGCGATCTCCGCGGATCGATCTCCATCGAGCCATTTGGTGTGATGCATCGCGGCCGCGGAGCAACCGATCAGCACACCATCACCCTTCGCCCAATGCGCCGCGGCGCGGGCCCGCCCTCTAGCGTCGAGCGACCCCCCTTTCCGCATATAGACATCCGGAAACACCCGCACAAAGTTGTGGCGCAACTCCCAGCGCGTAACCAACCCCGCCGCCACCGCCCACGACCCCACGAACACCTCATCCAATACCCCCATCCCCCCACTATCCCCACCCCCACCGACAACCCGGGGTGGAACCTCTGCGAGCCTGGTGTAGATCAAGATCAGGTGGCACTGGCGGCGGGGCTTCTCGGGCGATGCCGCCATAGATTCCACGTGATCACCTGTCCAGTCCGGACGTGGGGATGGGGGGATCGATTTAGACTGGCGGCGCGAAGTTGTTGGGGTGGTATGGAGTTTCGAGGGAGGGGGGGCGTGTCGGAAGTCGCGGGTTATGTAGTTGTCGTTTTCGTGCTCGGGGTTGTCGGTTTGGTGGCGTTGCCGTTCATTCTGTGGCAGAACAGTGTGCTCGCGAAGCTCGAGGCTGGGCTGGCCGGCGTTGTCGAAGAGGCTCGGCTCGGTGCCGAGCGCAGCCGGTATCGTGCCGGCGGTGCGCTGATCGTCGCGGGTTTGTGGAGGGTCGCGATTGGCGTAACCGCATTGACAGCGCTCATCGTGTTGTTCTTCGCCCTCGATATAGGGAACGAGATTCCGGTCTTCGGCTGGGTGGTGTTCCTCGCACTCGGGCTGCTGATCGCGATTGTCAGCCTGTACGCGCTATATGTCGTGCTCGCCGCGACAGGCAACCGGATCCACCTTTTCGACGGCGGGTTCGTACATCTGCATCCGACCAAGAACGCCCGCGTGTTCCGCTGGGAAGACGTCGAGCTCCATGGCGAAATCAGTCGGCACGTCAAGAGCTATGGCGCTCGACTCGACCGGTCGATCCGGCTCGACCCCGCCATCAGGGTGCGCAACCTCGATGGCGCGGAACTGAAGGTTACCGAGGACTCGATTACCCAAGGCGCCGAGCTGATTTCAAAGATCCAGCACAATGTGACCCAGGTACGCCTGCCGAACATGATGCACGATATCGCCGAAGGTCGTCGTCTCGAGTTCGGGTCAGTCGTCGTCGACCGGCACGGTGTGACCGCCGAGGATAAAACGGTGCGTTGGCCCGACGTATCCGGCTTCGTGTACGTCTCCCTCCTCAGTCTCGGCAGCATATCGCTGGCCCACTCGGGTACCGAGGAACTGGACGTGGGGTTCGACGACGACATCCCCAACCTGGCGCTTCTGGTGGCGCTGGTAGAAACGCTACGAAGCGACGCTACGCGCACCGGTTGAACTCGCCGTCAGTGGATGACATTGCCCTGCACACATTTTCGCGCGCGAGCGGATTTGCTCGGTGAAAAGGTGCGTGGCGTGTGAGACAATGCGCGGGACCAGCAGGTGGGGCGCTCGGCGGAGGTTGCTTCGGGGTTTGGGCGGGTAAGTGTGCACTCCGGGGTGGATGCGTGTTGTGAAGGTGTCCCACTCGGTTGGGGTGAAGATCAGGCTGGGGCAGGGGTTCTTGGAGTCGCGGACTTCGACATGGCCGGCGTCGAGGCAGAGGACTTCGACATAGGCGTTGGCTGGTGGCGTTCGGGTTGGTTTTGCTGCGGTGGGTCCTGTTGTTCTGCACCGACTTTTCGGGGGTGCTGGACTCGGACGGTTTGGCGTTCTGTGGTTTTGCCGGTGCAGTGCTGGGCGCGTCGGGTGGCGTACCCGGCTTACCTTCCGCAGTCGGGTGGGCAGGCATGCGGCTTCCAGCTCGCTCGACTGGCTGTGGTTGCGTTCTTCAGGGGTTGAGTTGGTTGAACTCGCCGGTGTGCATGCCGGTGGTGTCGTTCAGTGTGGCGCAAGGATTATGTGCGTCGGTCGAACTTGCCGTCGTGCACGTCAGTGGTGAAGGTGTGCCACTCGGTTGAGGTGAAGATCAGTGCGGGGCCGGTGGGGTTCTTGGAGTCGCGGACTCCGACATGACCGGCTTCGAGCCAGGCGACTTCGACGCACTCACCGGCCGAACCACTGCGCGACGACTTGAACCATTCGGCGCCGGCCAGGTTTATGGTCACGGGTCGTATCTCCTTGCTACCTGCCGGAGCAGGTCCCTCGAGGCTTGCTCGTCCAGTGTGGCGCAACGGATGTCGTTGTCGATCTCGCGGTAGCGGTCCACGTCGGCTTGGTCCTCGAAGAACATGGTTCCGATTGTGTGTTCGGTGTAGACGACCGGAGGCTCCGTCCCGAAACTTCGACTGTCTATCGGGAAATCGAGAATGATGTACGGCAAGACCGGAGTCGCATTGCCCGGAAGTCCAGCCGCGAAAGGCAATATCCGCATGGTGATATTCGGTCGGGTGCTCATATCGGCCATATGCCTCAGTTGGGCGGCCATGATCTCGCGCGAGCCGATAACGGTATGTAGAACGCATTCATGCAGGATGAAGTCAGCAACTATCGGGTTATGTTGCCGAGTCAGAATCGCAGTTCGCCGCAATCGCACCTCTACTCGGCGCTCGAGATCTGCTGGTGTGTCACCCGGTAGAAATGGTCGCTCGATGGCGCGGGCATAGTCGATCGACTGAAGCAGTCCGGGAACGATCACCGGTTGGTAGACGGTCAGCCGTGATGCGCCGGATTCGAGCCCAAGGTATGTGCCATACCCAGACCGCATCAAATGGCGATACCCCTGCCACCAAGACTTCGTCGCGGTCTCTTGCGCAAGGGATTTCAGCTCCTCGATCCGTTGCTCGCTTAGGCCGTAAACGCGCCCGAACCCCTCGACGTCGCGCATCTTGACCTTGTCGTTGTGCCCCTTCTCGACCCTGATCACCGAGGTCTTCCCCATCTCCATCTCGCGCGCCGCTTGCTCGAGCGTGAAGCCGGCACCCTCGCGGGCCTCTCGCAGCGCGCGGCCGAGTTGGCGACGCGGCAGCGTCGAGTCCGGTTGATCCTCCCTCACCATGGCTCCCCTTTACCCCTGTTCGGTCCGAAACGGTCCAGGGCGCAGTCCGATTCGGACTTATCCCGGATGTTGACCGGTCCGAATTCTGGGAGTACCGCCAACTTTGATTGGACTGTCCGCATCGGACCTACTGACGCCGTGTGCGAGGCGCAACATAACCACATGGCCGAGCAACACGGAAGCCTCAACGTGGCCGACGCGCGGATCTTACGGGCGCTGAGCTGCGGTGGGATGCTTACAGAACAGCAGATCAAGATGACGGCGGGCCTCGCGGGTTGGCGGACCCGCCAAGCCCTGGCAAATCTCACCGGCCGCGCCCTCGTTGTGACCACCCTAGGGAGGCGGGGACGCTACCAGATCACACAGTTGGGCCGAAACACCCTGGCTACGAAGGCGATCGACTTCGGGCAGTTGGAGGTGTGAGGGAATTGCGCATCGAGAGTGCGAACCGTGATGTCGAAACCGTCTGTCTCCCAACGATATCGGCGGCTCGAACGGATGCGGACGAATGACCCGACAACAGATACTCGTTACCGCGCCGCCGCTGTGCGACGCCGTGGATATGACGCTGGCGCACGGGCTGTGGCAACGGCATCGTGCGTGTCGTATCAATCGGTGCGTGTGGAAGGCGGCGGCGTATCAGACGCTCGTGCTCGCCGGGCGGTTGGTTCCGCAGTCGATGAGTCCGCGTGAGCGTGCCGCCGCGCGAGGTATCGATTACCCGGCGGCACTCGAGATCGACGCACTGTCGCACAGCGGCCATACACCGGCCACGTTGCGTGAGGTGCTGGACAGGCTCGAGTCGCTGGCATGCGAACCGTACGACTCGCGAGTCCGATAGGGGTGGCGGGGACGGGCGAGCATCGCACCGAGGTGGACGGCTGGTCGGCCGAGTGGCGGGTAGACCGGCACCGCATTCGGATCACGCTGGTATGCGGCGGGGCCGAGGAACCCTTGGCTTCGTTCCCGGTGGCTTCGGCCCCGGACCTGGTGCAGATGCGAGAGCGATTTCCCAAGCTCGCGCGGTTATGGGATGCAATCCGGCACGAGTACTGGGCGGAATTCACTCCGCCCCTGCGGAATTCACGAGGGCGGTTCGTGCAATGAGCGACAAAAGGCGGCTTCGGCCGGTGCCGACCGAGTCTGCGGTGGTGTCGCCTGCGCCTGCGGTGGTGTGTCCCGAGCCCACGGCGGTGCTGCCCGAGCTCACAGCGGTGCCGACCGAGCCCACGGCGATTCGGATTCGACAACTCACCGCGCGCGCCGGACGTGCGGGATATCGGCTCGAGCGCGCCACCAGGGTGCCCTTCGACTGGATGCTGCTCGACGCCGAAGATGGCACGAATATCTATTCGTCCACGGACCTCGAGCAGATCGAGCGGTGGCTCGACGAATGAGGTGTGGGTGTGGTTCTGCCACGGGGGATCCGCGCCGGAGACGGGCATCCGGTATGTGACGTAGTTCACTGAGTCGGGTCGCATCGCAACACAGACCGTCTGAGACCGATACACAGCTGTCGCGTCTGCGCCCTTTGGGCGGAGGCGTAACTGTGCTTTGCTGCAGGCCTATAAGATGGGTTCGGCCCCGGTGCTACCTCCTCTCGAAGGGGCGTGGGGGCAGGTCCTAGCTCGACTCGAGAGGTGATTGCACTCGAATGGATACTGCCCGTCGATCCGTCCGTGGGAGCCGTCGCCGCAGGTCGGGCAGCCCGCTGTTCGCCCAACTGCTCACGGCCGCGGTGGAGTCCGCGGCCACTTCGGTCGCCATCCGCTTCAACCCGACCGGAGATCCGGCGGATCAGCGTGAACTCACCTATCGCGAACTCGATGCCAAGTCTTCCCGGGTCGCGCGCGAGCTGATCGATCGCGGGATCGGCGCGGGCGACTGCGTCGCGATGGGTATCACCCGTTCGGTCGAATCGATCATCGCGCTGTGGGCGATCGCGAAGACGGGTGCGGCCTATGTTCCGGTCGACCCCAACTATCCGGCGGACCGGATCCAGCACATCGTGACCGATTCGGGTGCGACACACGGCCTGACCACCTCGGCGCATCGCGCCAAGCTGGGCACCTCGGCCTATTGGATCGAACTGGATGATCCGGTGGTTGCCGAGCGCATCGCCGTCCGGCCCGATCACCCGGTCTCCTATGCCGATCGGGTGCGCATGGTCGAGGAAAACCATCCGGCCTACGTCATCTACACCTCGGGTTCCACCGGCAAGCCGAAGGGCGTCGCGGTCACCCACACCGGGCTGGCCGGGCTGGCGGCGATCGGCGAGCATTATCTGATCGACGCGGATTCCTGCGTCTCCCATCTCAGCTCGCCCAGTTTCGACTTCTCGATGATGGAGACGCTGTTCACCTTCTCGGTGGGCGCGACGCTGGTCATCGCGCCGCCGACGGTATTCGGCGGCGTCGAACTCGCGGATCTGCTTCGCCGCGAGCAGGTCACCCATCTGCTGATCACTCCGGGTGCGCTGGAATCGCTCGATACCGTCGATCTCGATGATCTGCAGGTCGTGGTGGCGGGCGGGGACCGGCTCCCGGAGGAGTTGGTGGCGCGCTGGGCCCGTAGCGGCCGATCGGTATTCAATGCGTACGGGCCGAGCGAGGCGACCGTCATGGTGACCAGCACCGAGGACCTGCGGACCGATGAGCACGTCACCATCGGCTCGGCCATCGCGGGCGTCGGTGCCTTCATTCTCGACGCGCGGTTGCGTCCGGTACCCGTCGGAGTCGTCGGCGAGCTCTATGTCTCGGGTGCGGTGCTCGCACAGGGCTATCTCGGTCGACCGGACCTGACCGCGGAACGCTTCGTGGCCAGCCCGTTCGGCGCGGATGCCGACAGCCCGGGTGCGCGCCTGTACCGCACCGGAGATCTGGTGCGGCGCACCGAAAACGGCGCGCTGGAGTATTTGGGCCGGTCCGATTTCCAGGTCAAGATCCGCGGTCTGCGCATCGAGCTCGGCGAGATCGATAACGCGCTCACCACCCATCCGGATGTCGAATTCGCGGCCACGCTGGGTAGGACCCTGCCCTCGGGGACAACCGCCCTGGTCGCGTATGTGCTGCCGCGTGCCGGCGCCACCCTGGACACCGGTCAGCTCGCGGCGCATATCGGAGAATCGTTGCCGGACTATATGATTCCGGCCGCCATCATGGTGTTGGACGAGATTCCGCTGACCCCGGTCGGCAAGCTGGACCGGGCGGCACTGCCCGAACCGGTCTTCGCCGCACGCCGGTTCCGCGCGCCGGCGACACCGGTCCAGGAGATCGTGGCCGATGTCTTCGCTGCGCTGCTGCTCGGTAGTGGGACGGACGTGCGCGTCGGCGGCGACGACGACTTCTTCGCACTCGGCGGCAACTCGCTGCTGGCCACCCAGGCGGCCGCGCGCATCGGTTTCGCGCTCGACATCCGGGTGCCGGTGCAGCTGATCTTCGAGGCCTCGACGGTATCGGTACTGGCCGAACGGGTCGAACAGCACGCCGGTTCGGCCGTCGGCCGGCCGCTCACCGCCCAGATCCGTCCCGATCGGATTCCGCTGTCGTACGCACAGCAGCGGATGTGGTTCCTGAACCGCTTCGATCCGGACAGCGCGGTCAACAATATTCCGCTCGCGGTACGGCTGTTCGGACGACTGGATGTCGACGCACTGCGCGCGGCGGCGCGCGATCTGATCGAGCGGCACGAGTTGCTGCGCACCATCTATCCGGATATCGATGGTGAGGGCTTCCAGGTCGTCCTGCCGGTAACCGATGCGCGCGCGGTGCCGGAACTGCCGGTGACCGCCGCTGCGACACCGGAACTTTTCGAACTGATCAGTGCCGAGATGCTGGCCGGATTCGATGTGACTGCCGCACCGCCGTTGCGCCTGCGGCTGTTCCAGCTCGGCGAATCCGAATACGTGCTGGTGTGCGTGGTGCACCACATCGCGGGGGACGGTTTCTCGCTCGGTCCGCTGGCCCGCGATCTGATGGCCGCCTACTCCGATCGCATGCGCGGCGGACGACCCGAATGGCCGCCGCTCGCGGTGCAGTACGCCGACTACACCATCTGGCAGCGCGAAACCCTCGGCAGCGAATACGACCCGGAATCGGTCTTCGCGCAGCAGATGGAATTCTGGCGCAACGAATTGGCCGCGCTGCCGGAACAATTGGATCTGCCCGCGGATCGGCCACGGCCCGCGGCCGCATCCAACACCGGTGCGGTCGTCACCTTCGATATCGATGCCGAGACCCACGCGCGACTCGACCGGCTTGCGCACGAGCACAATTCGACGCTGTTCATGGTCGTGCACGCGGCGCTCGCGGTGTTGCTCGCCCGGCTTTCGGGCACCCGCGATATCGCGATCGGCACCCCGGTGGCCGGTCGTGGTGAGGCGGCGCTGGACGATCTGATCGGCATGTTCGTCAACACCCTGGTGCTGCGGACCGAGATCGATCCCGCCATGACCTTCGACGATCTGCTGCGTGTGGTGCGCAAGGTCGATATCGCGGCTTTCGGACACGCCGACGTGCCGTTCGAGCGGCTGGTCGAGCTGCTCGATCCGGTGCGCTCGGCCGCGCGGCATCCGCTGTTCCAGGTGATGCTGGTCTTCCAGAATCTGGCGCGCACCGAACTGGAGCTGCCGGGCCTGACGGTCTCCGCCGTGGATCACGCGCTGCCGATGGCCAGATTCGACCTGCAGCTCGAGATCGCGGAAAAAATCGCGACGCAAGGCATGTCGGCGACCTTCACCTACGCCACCGACCTGTTCGACGCCGCCACCGTGCAGGACTTCGCCGATCGCTTCCAGCGGGTGCTTTCCGCGGTGGCGGCCGATTCCGATGCGGTACTGGGCGATATCTATCTACTCGCCCCCGGCGAGCGCGATCTGGTACTGCACGAATGGAATTCGACCGGGGCGATGGTGCCCGATGTGACGCTGGTCGACCTGATCCAGGCACAGGCGCGCCGTCGTCCGAATGCGATCGCGATCCGATTCGGTGATACCGCACTGAGTTTCGGCGAACTGCAGCTGCGCGCGAACCGGGTGGCGCGCGCGCTGATAGCGCGCGGCGCGGGGCCGGAAGCACTGGTCGCCGTTGCCGTCGGGCGGTCCGAGCAGCTGCCCGTCGCACTGCTCGGTGTGCTCATCGCCGGTGCCGGATATCTGCCGATCGACACCAGCTACCCGGCCCAGCGACTCGAGTTCATGCTCACCGACGCACAGCCGACCTGTGTGTTGACTACGTTCGATCTGCTCGGCGATATTCCGGCGTCGGATATTCCGGTGGTGCTGCTGGACGAGACCGCGGGCTTCGGCGAATCGCCGATCACCGATATCGAGCGCACGTCCCGGCTGCGCCCGGACAACCTGGCCTACGTCATCTACACCTCGGGCTCCACGGGTGTCCCGAAGGGCGTCGGCGTCGCGCACCGCAATGTGGTGGAGCTGTTCGCCAACACCCAGTTGATGTTCGAATTCGACGATACCGATGTGTGGACGCTGTTCCACTCCTTCGCCTTCGACTTCTCGGTGTGGGAACTGTGGTGTGCGCTCGCCAATGGCGGCACCGTGGTCGTCGTCGACTACCTGACCTCCCGTTCACCGGAACAGTTCCGCGACTTGCTGATTCGCGAACAGGTCACGGTGTTGAACCAGACGCCATCGGCGTTCTATCAGCTCGCCGAGGCCGATCGCGCCTCACATGCCGGTGATCAGGGCAAATTCGCGCTGCGCTATGTGGTCTTCGGCGGTGAGGCACTGGATCTGCGTCAGTTGCGGCGCTGGTACGAGCGGCACGCCTTCGACGCGCCGTGGCTGGTCAATATGTACGGCATCACCGAAACCACGGTGCACGTATCGTTCCTGGCCCTGGATGAGCAGCTCGCCGAGAATCCGGCCAGCGCCATCGGTCGGGCATTGCCCGGTCTGGAGAGCTATGTGCTCGACGACCGGCTGCATCCCGCTCCGGTCGGCGTCGCGGGCGAAATATATGTCAGCGGTGCGCAGTTGTCCCGCGGCTACCTGGGGCAGCCCGGACTGGCCGCGACCCGTTTCGTGGCGAATCCGTTCGGGGCACCCGGATCTCGCATGTACCGCACCGGCGACCTCGGCCGCTGGGCCGGTTTCGCCGGCCATGCGAATCTCGAATACGTCGGGCGCAGCGACCAGCAGGTGCAGTTGCGCGGTTTCCGCATCGAACTCGGTGAAATCGAATCCGCGCTGCTGCGCTGTGACGGTGTGAGTCGAGCCGTCGTGCTGGTGCGCTCCGATGAGCACGCCGGTGACCGTCTGGTCGGATACGTGGTGGCCGAAACGGATTCGCCGGTACATGGCGCTGACCTGCGCACCACGATCGGCGAATTCCTCACCGGCTATATGGTTCCGGACGCGATCGTGATACTGGACGCGCTGCCGCTCACCCCGAACGGCAAACTGGACCGAAAGGCGCTGCCCGCACCGGAATTCGTCGGCAGCGCCGCCTACCGCGCCCCGCAGACCCCCATCGAGCAGGCGGTCGCCGAGGTATTCGCGGGACTGCTCGGCGTCCGCGATGTCGGCCTGGACGACGATTTCTTCGGCCTCGGCGGTAACTCGCTGCTGGCCACCAGGGCGGTCAGCCGGATCAATGAGGCGTTGGACGCCAATGTCTCGGTGCGCGAACTGTTCGAGGCCTCGACCGTTTCGGCGCTGGCCGCGCGGATCGTCCCCGGATCATCGACCGGAACCCGAGTGCCGCTGGCGGTGGCGGCGCGCCCGGATCGGGTGCCGCTGTCGCTGGCGCAGCAGCGCATGTGGGTGCTCAATCAGTTCGACACCCGCTCGGCGGCCTACAACATCCCGCTCGGCATCGGCCTCACCGGTGCACTGGATGTGCAGGCACTGCGCGATGCGATCGCCGATGTGCTCGAGCGGCACGAGGCGCTGCGCACCCGCTACCCGTCGACGGGGCCGGGCGGGCAGGCGTACCAGGAGATACTGCCGGTCGCCGAGGCCTGGCCGGGTGGCCTCGCGGTCGAGTCGAACGCCGATCCCATCGTCCGCATCACCGAGCTGATGTCGACCGGATTCGATGTGACCCGGGAGGTTCCGGTACGCGGCGTACTGCTGCGCGGCGATAGTCCGGACCGTCATCTGCTCGCCATGGTGGTACATCACATCTCGACCGACGGTGCCTCGATGGCCCCGCTGGCTCGTGACATGATGCTCGCCTACGCCGCGCGCTGTGCCGGCGATATCCCGACCTGGACGCCGCTCGAGGTGCAGTACGCCGACTTCGCGATCTGGCAGCGCGAGGTCATCGGCAGCGATGACGACGAGAACTCGGTCGCCGCACAGCAATTGGCCTATTGGCGCGATCAACTGGCGGGACACGCCGGCGCGCTCGAGCTGCCGCTGGACCGGCCGCGCCCGGTGGTGCCGTCCATGCGCGGCGCATCGACCGCCTGCACGCTCTCGCCCGAGGTGCACGCCGGACTGATTCGCATTGCCCGGGAACATAATTCGTCGCTGTTCATGGTCGTGCACGCGGTGCTCGCGGTGCTGTTGGCGCGCCTGTCCGGCAGTTCCGATATCACGATCGGCACGCCCATCGCGGGCCGTGGTGAACGCGCGCTCGACGATCTGGTCGGCATGTTCGTCAATACCCTGGCACTGCGTACCACGATCGAATCGGGGACCACCTTCGACGCGCTCGTCGAACATGTTCGCGAGACCGACCTTTCGGCCTTCGGCAATGCCGATATCCCGTTCGAGCGGGTGGTCGAGGCAGTGCTGCCGAACCGTGCGACCGCACAGAACCCGCTGTTCCAAGTGGTGCTGTCGTTCGACAATCTCGAACAGCCGAAGCTGGAGCTGCCCGGTCTGACGGTGACGGCACTGGATACCGGTGCGGTCGCGGCGAAGTTCGATCTGCAGCTTACCGTCGAGCCACGGCACGGCGCGGACGGCGCAGCCGGCGAGCTCGTGGCGGTATTCAATTACGCCACAGATCTTTTCGACCAAACTACGGTGCAGGCATTCGGCCGCAGGCTGACCAGGATCTGTTCCGCCGTTGTCGCGGACCCGCAGGTCAGCGTGGGCGATATCGATATCCTCGATGCCGCCGAACGCGATCGCGCACTGGCCGCGCCGGAGAGTGCGCCGGTGCCGACCGCCGATGGCGTGCCGGTCACCAGCGGTGCGGCGCTGACCCAGGCGCTGGCCGCCGCGGTGGAGGACGATCCGGACGGGCCCGCGGTGGTCCTCGGCGAGAACGTGATCTCCTTCCAGGATCTGGACGCGCGGTCCTCGCGACTGGCACGGGTGCTGATCGGGCGCGGCTGCGGTCCGCGTACCGGTGTCGCGATCCGGCTGGATCGCGGTGTGGACGCGGTGGTCGCCACCTGGGCGGTGCTCAAGGCCGGTGCCGCACTGACCCCGGTTACCGCCGTCGACGCACCGCTGCCGATTGGTCTGGAGGTCAAGGTCGGACTGACCAACGGCGCGCGGCCCTATCGAGCCTGGGGGACGCCAGCCGGCGGGGACGGCATCGACTGGCTGGCGCTCGACGATCCGGACGTGCTCGCCGAGATCGCCGCCGAATCGCCGCGCCCGGTGACCTACGCCAACCGGACCCAGGCACTGCGCGGCGAGGATCCGGCCTTCGTCGCCGCGGTTGCGTTGTCCTACAACGATATTTCCATCGCGACGAAGCGATTGCGGGCGCGCGCCGAACTCACCTTCGAGTCCCGGCTGTTCCGGCACGGCCGCGCGGATTCGGCGGCGGCGCTGCTGGAAGTGGTCGCGGCCGGCGAGAACGGCGCGTCGGTAGTGGTGAGCGCCGGTGACCTGGATAACGTAACGCTTTCGGCACTGTTGGCCGACGAATGGGTGACACACCTGTTCATCGACCGGGCCGGTCTCGGCCCGGTCGAGGTGACGGGGCTGGAGGACCTGCACGCCGTGGTGCTCGATGATGGTGCGCCCGCGCCGGAATTCGGGTCCGTCCCGGTTGTCGTCGACCTCGGTGCGCTGTTGGGCGTTCCGGACGCGGGTTGATCTTCCCGCCGGGAGATCGGCCGGCCCGTGCTCGCATGGGCCGCTACCGGTGTCGACCGGTCCGCGTGGTGACGACGAGCAAGGGGAGGAAGTTCGTATGGTTGGGGTGCCGGGATACCGATCGGTGGGACAGGATCTGGCGCGGCCGCGCGGTATCGGAGGGGGGCCGCTGGCGTGACCCGGCCATCCCGTACCCGTCCGGTCCGGACCCGCCAGCCGCGAGTCACCACCCTGCCGCAGCTGATGGCCACCGCGGTGGAGGCGAATCCGGCCGGTATCGCCGTCGTCTTCGCCGATGCCACCGCGACGCTGGGACAGCTGAGCTACGCCGAACTCGACGATCGGTCCACCCGATTGGCCCGGTTGCTCATCGAACGCGGTGTCGGTCCGGAAGATCTTGTCGCCGTGGGTATTCCGCGGTCGCTGGCGTCGGTCGTCGCGGTGTGGGCGGTGGCCAAGACCGGTGCGGGATTCGTACCGGTCGACCCCGATTACCCGGCCGAGCGCGTCGATCACATGGTGACCGATTCCGGTGCGGTGCTCGGCCTCGCGGTCGCCGAGGTGGCGGCGCAACTGCCGGATCGGGTCGAGTGGCTGGTCATCGATGCGCCCGAATTCGCACTGTGCCTGGCGCGGTATTCGGGCGGGGCCATCACCAATGCGGACCGAATCCGTGCGGTGCGGGCGGAGCACCCGGCCTATGTCATCTACACCTCCGGCTCCACCGGTAAACCGAAGGGTGTCGTCGTCACCCAGGCCGGACTGTCCGGCTTCTGCGATGAACAGCGCGATCGATACCGCGTCACGAACCAGTCGCGCACACTGCATTTCGCCTCGCCGTCCTTCGACGCCTCGGTGCTCGAGCTGCTGCTCGCACTCGGTGGTGCGGCGACCATGGTGGCGGTCGCGCCGAATATCTTCGGCGGCGACGAGCTGGCGACGCTGCTGCGCCGGGAACGGGTGACGCACGCGTTCATCACCCCGGCGGCGCTCGCCTCGGTCGATCCGACGGGGCTCGACGACTTCCGGGTCGTTGTCGCCGGTGGCGAGGCGTGTCCGCCGGATCTGGTGCGGCGCTGGGTATTACCGATCTCCGACGGCCGGACGCGTGAGTTCTGCAACGGTTACGGGCCGACCGAGACCACGATCATGACCAATATCAGCCCGCCGATGACACCCGGTGCGACGGTGACCATCGGCCGCCCGATCCGCGCCGTCACCGAATACGTACTCGACGACCGGCTGAATCAGGTGCCGAGCGGCGTGGTCGGCGAACTGTACATTTCGGGTTCCCAGGTGGCGCGCGGCTATCACGCACGGCCCGCGCTGACCGCGTCGCGTTTCGTGGCGAATCCGTTCGATCCCAGTGGCTCTCGGCTCTACGCCACCGGTGACCTGGTGCGCTGGACGACCGGCGGTGAGATCGAGTATCTGGGCCGCAACGACTTCCAGGTCAAGATCCGCGGCTTCCGCATCGAACTCGGCGAGATCGATGCGGTGCTCGGCGCGCACGACAGTGTGGATTTCGTCGTCACCATCGGACACAAACTCGACACCGGCGCAACGATTCTCGCGTCCTATGTGCACGCGGCCGGCGATGCGGTGGTGGATACCGGCGAGCTGACCGCCTTCGCCGAACGCGCACTTCCCGCGCATATGGTGCCGACCGTCATCACGGTCCTGGAGACCATTCCGCTGACTCCCGTCGGCAAGCTGGATCGGCGGGCGCTGCCCGCGCCGGTGCTGGAGACCAAGCGGTACCGGGCGCCGGAGACCGACATCGAACAGATCATCGCCGAGGTACTCGGCGAGGTGCTCGCTATCGAGCGCATCGGTCTCGACGACGACTTCTTCGCACTCGGCGGCGACAGCATCACCTCGATCCAGGTGGTGTCGCGGGCCAGGGCGCGCGGGGTGATCTTCACACCCCGAGACGTTTTCGAATCGCGCACGGTCGCGGCCCTCGCGCCGCTCGCCACTGCGGGGGCGCCGGTCGAGACCGGCGCGCAGCCGACCGGTCCGCTGGTCGAGCTGTCGCAGGCCGATCATGACCGGCTGGCAAGGCGGTACCCGAAGCTGGCGGATGTCTGGCCGCTGACCCCGCTGCAGTCGGGCATGCTGTTCCATGCGCGGTTGGCCGAGTCATCGGTCGATGCGTACATGACCCAGTTCATGGTCGATCTCGGTGGCGATGTCGATGCCGAGCGACTACGGGCGGCGGCGGTCGCCGTAGTGGGTCGGCATGTGAACCTGCGGGTGGCATTCGCCGAGGATGCCGCCGGGAATCCGCTGCAGGTCGTGCTGGACGAGGTCGAAGTGCCCTGGCGTGCGGTCGATCTCACCCATCGCGCACCGGCCGAGGCCGCCGCCGAATTGCCGCGGATCATGGCCACGGAGCTGGCCGACCATTTCGATATGGGCAGTGCGCCGCTGCTGCGGTTCACCCTGATCCGTTCGACGACCGATGCCTACCACCTGCTGGTCACCAGCCATCACATCCTCATCGACGGCTGGTCGATGCCACTGCTGACCCAGGATCTGCTGACGCTCTACGTGCTCGATGGTGATGCGAGCCAGTTGCCGCAGGCCCGCTCCTACCGCGACTATCTGGCCTGGCTCGGTGCGCAGGACCACAGCGCCGCGCGCGCGGCCTGGCGCGAGGTGCTGGCCGGTATCACCGAGCCGACACCGCTGGCCGCCGTCGATCCGGCCCGCGAAATCACCGCGGGCGTCGGCGAAGTCGATTTCGAATTGTCCGAGGCGGACACCAAGGCACTGAGCCGATTGGCCGCTGATGCCGGGGTCACCGTCAATACCGTCATCCAGGCGGCCTGGGGGCTGTTGATCGGCCGGAGTGTGGACCGCGACGATGTCGTCTTCGGCGCCACCGTTTCCGGGCGGCCGCCGCAGCTCGACGGCATCGAGACCATGGTCGGGTTGTTCCTCAACGCGATTCCGGTCCGGGTGCGCCTGGACGCCGACGACACCCTCGCCGGACTGCTGCGGCAGTTGCAGACCGAACAGGCGGCGCTGCTGGACCACCACCACCTCGGCCTGAGCGAAATTCAGGAAATCGTCGACGTGGAAGGGCTTTTCGACACCCTCGTCGTCTTCGAATCGTTTCCGATCGACGAGACGGCGCTCACCGAGGCGGCCGGTGCGCTCGATGGTATGAGCATCGAGGGCGCGGTCGCGGTGAACGGCACACACTATCCGGTCACCGTGGTGATCGTCCCCGGTGTACGGATGCACTTCACCCTCAAATACCTGCGCGATGTCTTCGACGAGACGGCGGCACAGGCACTGGCCCAGCGCTTGTCGAACTTGCTCGGACGCTTCCTGACCGATCCGTTCGCCAGGATCGCCGAGGTCGATGCGCTGACCGCCGCCGATCGCGCCGTACTCGAGACCGTCAACGCCACCGAAGTCGGCGACCTGCTGGATGATTCGACACTGCTGACGCTGTTCGACGCACAGGTCGCCCGCACCCCGGATGCACCCGCGGTGAGCTATCGCGATACCACGCTGAGCTACCGCGAACTCGACGCGCGTTCGCGCGCGCTGGCCGGGGCGCTGGCCGGGCGCGGCGTCGGCCCGGAATCGCTGGTGGCGGTGGCGATGCGGCGCGGTATCGAGCTGGTCGTCGCAATCTACGGCGTGCTGCGCGCCGGTGGCGCGTATGTGCCGATCGATCCCGACCATCCGGCCGAACGCAGCACCTATGTGCTGTCCAGCGCGGCTCCGGTATGCGTGCTGACCACGACCGCGACCGGCTTCGAAACCGAGACGGGCGCACCGCTGGTCTACCTGGACGCTGCTCGTTTCGAGCCAGCCGCGAACAGTCGCGACGCGGCGAGTCCGGCCGGCGCCTCGATCTCCGGTGACGTGCTGACCGACACCGTCGTAGCACCGCTTCCCGACAGCGCCGCCTACGTCATCTACACCTCCGGCTCGACCGGTCGGCCCAAGGGCGTGGTGATCACACATCGGCAGATGGCGAACCAATTCCGTTGGGCGCAGCGGACCTACCCGCACGGTCCCGGTGATGTGGTGCTGCACAAGACGCCGATCACCTTCGATATCTCCACCTGGGAGCTGTTCTGGCCACTGCAGACCGGTGCGGCGGTGATCATCGCCGCACCGGATGGACATCGCGACACCGCGTATCTGGCGCGCGTGATCGACGAGTACTCCGTCAGCACGGCGCACTTCGTGCCATCGATGCTCGACGCGTTCCTCGATGGCGCACCCGCCGACGAAACCGCGTACCCGGCGCTGCGGCGGGTCTTCGCCGCCGGTGAGGCACTGTCGGCGGACACGGCCGCGCGTGTACGCGCCTTGCTGCCGAATGCGGACCTGTTCAACTGGTACGGCCCCGCCGAAGCGACGGTCGTCACCGCATATCCCGCCGAAGCCGATGGGCGCATTGCGATTCCGATCGGCGCCTCGGTCGCCAATACCCGGGTGCATGTGCTCGATCGGCAGTTGCGACCGGTTCCGGTCGGCGCGGTCGGTGAGTTGTATATCGCCGGTGTGCAATTGGCGCGCGGCTATCTGAACGCACCGGCGTTGACCGCCGAGCGGTTCGTCGCGCACACCGATGGCGCGCGGCTGTACCGCACCGGCGATCTGGTGCGCTGGGTGCCGGGGCACGACAGCGGATACGCCCTGGAATATCTGGGCCGCAGCGACTTCCAGGTCAAGTTGCGCGGCCAGCGCGTCGAACCCGGTGAGATCGAGGCGGTGCTGCTCGGTCTGGACGCGGTGCAGCGCGCGGCGGTGGCGCTGGTCACGGGGCGTACCGGTGATCGGCTGGTCGCCTATGTAGTGGCCGCGCCCGGCGCACAGGTCGATGACGATGTCCTGCTCGAGCACGCACGCGCGGCGCTGCCGTCGTATATGGTCCCGTCCGCGATCATGCGGCTGGATGCCCTGCCGCTCAATGCGAGCGGCAAACTCGACCGCAAGGCGCTGCCCGCACCGGAGTTCATCGGTCGGCCCTACCGGGAGCCGTCGACACCGCTGGAACGCACCGTTGCGACGGTATTCGCCGATGTGCTCGGCATCGAACGCGCGGGTGCGGACGACGATTTCTTCGACCTCGGCGGCAATTCGCTGATCGCCACCCGGGTGGTGGCCAGGCTCGGTGCCGCGATCGGCAGCCGCGTCCCGGTGCGCGCCGTCTTCGAGGCGTCGACAGTCGCGGCGCTGGCCGCCGCGGTCGCGTCGGGCGTCGGGCGGCGCCGCGAGGTGCCGCTGGTGGCCGGTCCGCGCCCGGATCGGATTCCGCTGTCGCTGGCCCAGCAGCGGATGTGGTTCCTCAACCAGTTCGATACCGAATCGGCGGTGAACAATCTGCCGGTCGCGGTCCGGCTGACCGGGGCGCTCGATATCGCCGCATTGCAGCAGGCCATCGCCGATCTGGTAGAGCGGCACGAAACGCTGCGCACCGCCTATCCAGCCGATCGAGACGGCGTCGCGCAGCAGGTGGTCGTGCCTGCGGCACACGCAGTTCCGGACCTGACACCCCAGCCCGTCACGGCGGACACCTTGCACGCCAGGGTCGTCGAGATCATTGCCGCCGGATTCGATGTCACCGATCAGGTGCCGTTGCGCGGTGCGCTGTTCCAGGTGGTCGCGCCCGACGGCGGCCTATCGGATGAGTATGTGCTCGTCTTCGTGGCCCATCACATCAGCGCGGACGGCTGGTCGATGGGACCGATGACCCGTGATCTCATGCTCGCCTACGCGGCGCGCGCGGCCGCGACACCGCCGGCCTGGCCGCCGCTGCCGGTGCAGTACGCGGATTTCAGTCTCTGGCAACGGGAAGTGCTCGGTTCCGAGGACGATCCGGCGAGCCTGATCACCGCGCAGACCCGGTTCTGGCGCACCGCGCTGGCCGGACTGCCCGACGAGCTGAACCTGCCCGCCGACCGGCCGCGCCCCACGACGCAGTCGTTCGCCGGTGGCACCGTCGCTTTCACGATCGAACCGCGGGTGCACCGCAGGCTGCAGGAGATCGGCCGGGAACACAACGCGACGATCTTCATGGTGGTGCATACCGCGCTCGCGGTATTCCTGGCGCGCCTGTCGGGCACGGGGGACATCGCCATCGGCACACCGGTGGCCGGTCGTGGCGCGGCCGAATTGGACGATGTCATCGGCATGTTCGTCAATACGCTGGTGCTGCGGACCCCGGTGCGCGGCGACGCGACCTTCGCGGAATTGCTGTCCGTGGTGCGGGACACCGATCTGCAGGCCTTCGCACACGCCGATACTCCGTTCGAGCGCCTGGTCGATCTGTTGAATCCGGAGCGGTCCACGGCGCGGCATCCGCTGTTCCAGGTGGCGCTGTCATTTCAGAATCTGCCGGACATCTCCTTCGAACTGCCCGAATTGCGGGTCGATGCGATCGATCTCGAGATCGACACCGCGAAATTCGATCTGTCGCTGGCCATTACCGAGCTGCCGGGCAAGTCCGAGGGTATGTACGCCGTGTTCTCCTTCGCGCGCGACCTGTTCGACGAGTCCACGGTTCGGGTGTTCGCGGATCGGTTCGTGCGGCTGCTCGAAGCGATCACGACCCGGCCGGAGCTGCCGGTGGGTGATCTGCCGCTGCTGGCCGAATCCGAGGCGATATTCCTGACCCGGGTGCAGCCGGATCAGCTGACGGCCGCTGGGCTGCTGCCCGATCTGCTGGTGCGCGGGCTGCGTCGAGGTGCGGACCGTACGGCCATCCGCTACCAAGGGCGCTCGATCAGCTATCGCGAACTGGACGAGTATTCGTCGCGGTTGGCAAGGGTGCTGATCGATCGCGGTATCGGCCCGGAACGCCTGGTGGCGCTGGCGCTGCCGCGCTCCTATGAGATGGTCGCCGCCGTATCGGCGGTATCGAAGGCCGGTGGCGCGCATGTGCCGGTCGACCCGAATTACCCGGTGGATCGGGTGCGGCACATGCTGACCGATTCGAGTGCGCTCGTCGGTCTCACGACATCGGCATTCCTGGCGGAATTGCCGGACGATGTGCACTGGCTCGCGCTCGACGATGCCGAGACGGATGCGCTGTGCGCCAGCCGATCCGCCGCGCCGGTCACCGATGTGGACCGGATCACGCCGTTGCGGCCGCACCATGCGGCCTATGTCATCTACACCTCGGGCTCCACCGGTATGCCCAAGGGCGTCACCGTGACCCACGCCGGCCTCGGCGGCCTGGTCGACCATTCGGTCGGCCTGTACCGGCTGGCGCCGAACCACCGGCTCCTGCATATCTGTTCGCCGAGCTTCGACGTATCGGTGCTGGAATGGCTTGTCGCGCTTTCGGTCGGCGCGACGCTGGTGATCGTCCCCCCGGCCATTATCGGCGGTCCGGAGCTGGGTGATCTGCTGCGCGGTGAGCGCGTTACGCACGCGATCATCACCCCCGCGGTGCTCGGCTCGGTGGATCCGGTCGGGCTCCATGAACTCGAAATGCTCATGGTCTGCGGCGATGCCACCACACCTGAACTGCTCGGTAAGTGGCAGCCGGGCCGCAGGTACCACAACGGCTACGGACCGACCGAGGCCACGGTCATCGCCTCCTATGCGACGCTGCGGGCGGGTGCGCCGATCACCATCGGCACACCGGTATACGGGATCGCGGCGCTGGTACTGGATGCTCGGCTGCACCCGGTTGCGCCGGGTGTCGCGGGAGAGCTGTATCTGTCCGGTTGCGCACTGGCGCGCGGATATCACAACCGTCCCGGACTTTCCGCGGAGCGTTTCGTGGCCAATCCGTGGGGTGAGCCGGGGGCACGGATGTACCGCACCGGCGACGTGGTGCGCTGGTTCGCCGAACCCGAAGTGCGTGCGGGCAATGCTGCGCTGCCGTCGATACCGTGGGCGCTGGAATATGTCGGCCGTTCGGACTTCCAGGTGAAGATCCGCGGCTATCGCATCGAACTCGGTGAGATCGACGCCGTGCTCGGCGGGCACGCCGATGTGGAGTTCGCGATCACCGTGGGCAGGCCGAGCAATGCCGGTGTCACGATCCTGGTGTCCTACGTGCTGCCGGTGTCCGGCCGGGTCATCGAGCCGAGCGTGCTCGTGGAGCATGCGGCGCGGCGCCTGCCGCCGCATATGGTGCCGTCCGCGGTCGTCGTACTCGACGAGATCCCCTTGACGCCGGTCGGCAAGCTGGATCGAAAGGCACTGCCGGAACCGGTTTTCGAGCAGGCGGCCTTCCGTACGCCGAAGACCCATACCGAACAGATCGTGGCGAGCACCTTCGCCGCGGTGCTGCGCATCGGTACCGGCGCCGAGGACAGCCGCTATCTCGGCCTGGACGACGACTTCTTCACACTCGGTGGAAATTCGCTGCTGGCAACGCAACTGGTCGCGCGACTCGGTGCGGCACTGGATACCCGCGTACCCGTACGCGTGCTCTTCGATGCGTCCACGGTCGCGGAACTAGCGGCGAAACTGGAACAGCTCGCCGGTAGCGGCGCTCGTCCGGCATTGACGGCCGGCCCACGGCCGCACCACATTCCGTTATCGCTGGCCCAGCAGCGCATGTGGTTCCTCAACCGGTTCGATACCGACTCCTCGGCCTACAACATCCCGATCGCCGTGCGGCTCACCGGCTCCCTCGACGTGGTGGCGCTGCGCCGGGCGGTCGCCGATGTGGTCGAGCGGCACGAAATCCTGCGTACCCGCTACCCGCAGACCGATGCGGGTCCGGTCCAGCTGATCCTGCCCGCGGATGCGGACGTACCGAAACTAGAGGTCCGCGAGGTCGCACCGGATGAACTCGAATCCGCCGTGGTCGAGCTGACTTCGACGATCTTCGACGTGACCAGCGAGGTCCCGGTCCGGGTAGTGCTGTTCGATGTTGCCGGTGCCGGTGCCGGTGCCGGTGCCGGTGCGGAAGTCGGTGCCGGTGCGGCTGCCGGTGCCGGTGCGGCTGCCGGTGCGGATGCGGCTGCCGGTGCGGATGCTGCTGCCGGTGCGGATGCGGCTGCCGGTGCGGAAGCTGCCGCCGCTGCTGCTGCTGATGCCGTTGTCGCTGCCGATGCCGATGCGGCGGAAGCGGAGAGCACGGAGACGGTAGCGGGCGTGGCCGCGCACGGCCCGCTGGACTCCGCGATCGAACACGAATATGTGCTCGCCCTGGTGGTGCACCACATCACCGGTGACGGTTCATCGGTCGCGCCGCTGACCCGCGACCTGATGCTGGCATATGCGGCCCGCTCCGTGGCCGCCGCACCGGGCTGGGCACCGCTGACCGTGCAGTACGCGGACTACAGCAGCTGGCAGCGCGAACTGCTCGGCAGCGAGGACGATCCGGAATCGTTGGCGGCCGAGCAGATCGCCTACTGGCGTGACGCCCTGGCCGATCTGCCCGAACAGCTGGATCTGCCCGCGGACCGGCCGCGTCCCGCGGTGCGATCCTTCGCGGGCGGCACCGTCGAGGTGCGCATCGATTCCGAAACCCATCGTGCGCTGGTCGAATTGGCCCGTGCCGAAAGCGCGACGCTGTTCATGGTCGTGCACACCGCGCTGGCCGTACTGCTGGCGCGGCTCTCGGGTTCCGATGACATTGCCATCGGTACCCCGATATCGGGTCGCGGTGAGGCCGCGCTGGACGATCTGATCGGCATGTTCGTCAACACCTTGGTGTTCCGCACCCGGGTGGATGCCGGTGCGACCTTCAGCGAACTGACCGCGCGCCAGCGGGAGGCCGATCTCCGGGCGTTCGCCCATGCGGATATCCCGTTCGAGCGGCTGGTCGAGGTGCTCAACCCGGTCCGCTCCACGGCGCGGCATCCGCTGTTCCAGGTCGGACTGTCGTTCCAGAATCTGGCACAGTCCAGCCTCGAACTGTCCGGACTCACCGTGTCCGGTGTCGGTATCGACATCCAGGTCGCGCAGTTCGATCTGAACCTCATCGTGAGCGACGCCTACGATGCCAATGGCGCGCCCGCCGGTATCGCCGGGCAATTCGTCTACACCAAGGACCTTTTCGACCGGGCGACGGTCGAGGGCTTCGCGGAGCGCTTCACCCGCCTGCTCGACCGGATCATCGCCGCACCGCATATCCCGGTCGGCGAACTCGACCTGTTGGCCCCGGCCGAGCGGGCGCGAATCCTGGTCGACTGGAACCGGACGGCCGCTCCCGTGGCGCCGGAACTGCTGCTCGACGGCTATCGCCGCGCGCTCGCGGCGCATCCCGACGCGGTCGCGGTGGTCTACGATGGCGCCGAGCTGGCCCACCCGTCGCCCGACCACCGCCCCTCAACGAGTCGCTACGCGACGCTGAGCTATGCGGAATTCGATCAGCGGGTCAACCGTTTGGCGCGGGTGCTGATCGGCCGGGGTGTCGGCACGGAATCGCTGGTGGGCCTGGCGATTCGGCGTTCGCTGGATCTGGTCGTCGGCATGTATGCGATCGTGACGGCCGGTGGTGCGTATGTGCCGCTGGATCCGGATCATCCGGTGGAGCGGATCGCGCACATCCTGGAAACCGCCCGGCCCGCGTGCGTACTGACCACCAGCACGGATGCTGTTGCGGTGCCCGGTGATACGCCGGTGCTGCACCTGGACGCGTTGGAGCTGGACCGATTCGATGCGAACCCGGTGCGCGCCGATGAATTGCTGCGCCCGGTGCGTCCGGAGAACCCGGCCTACGTCATCTTCACCTCGGGCTCGACCGGACGTCCCAAGGGCGTGGCGATTTCGCATGCGGCCATCCACAACCAGACCAGCTGGATGCTGGCCGAATATCCGCTCGGCGTCGACGATGTATACCTGCAGAAGACGGCTACCACCTTCGACGTCTCGCTGTGGGGCTATTTCATGCCGCTGCGCGCGGGCGCGAAACTCGTCGTCGCCACCCACGACGGCCACCGCGATCCGGCCTATGTCGCGGAAGCCATTGCCGCACATGGCGTGACCGTCACCGACTTCGTCCCGTCGATGTTGACGGTCTTCGCCGCGCACACCCCGGCAGGCTCCTGCCCGACGCTGCGGAACATCTTCGTGATCGGCGAGGCGCTGGCGCCGGAAACCGTCGACGCCGTGCGCGCCATCTCGGATGCCCGGGTGCACAACCTCTACGGTCCGACCGAGGCCGCGGTCTCGGTCACCTACTGGGAGGCGCGCGGTGACGACCGCTTCGGCGTCCCGATCGGCCGGCCGCAGTGGAACACCCAGGTATACGTGCTGGATTCGCGTCTGCGGCCGGTGCCCGCGGGCGTGGCCGGTGAGCTGTACCTGGCCGGTGACCAGCTGGCCCGCGGCTATGTGCGCCGACCCGAGCTGAGCTCGGACCGCTTCGTGGCCGATCCATTCGGCGCCGGCACCCGCATGTACCGCACCGGTGACCTGGTCGTCTGGCGTGCCACCGAGACCGGCGGTGTGCTCGACTACCGCGGCCGCACCGACTCCCAGGTCAAATTCCGTGGCCAGCGCATCGAACTCGGCGAAATCGAAACCGTGCTGCTGGCCGAGACTTCGGTAGGCCAGGCTGTGGCCGTTGTGCTGCCGTCCGCGCTTGGCGATCAACTGGTCGCGTACGCGGTGCCGACCCCCGGTCACCGGATCGATCAGGCCGACCTGCTTTCCTCGATCGCGGGCACCCTTCCGGCATATATGATTCCGGCCGCCATTGTGGCGCTCGACGCGTTCCCGCTGAATACCAGCGGCAAGCTGGATCGCAGGGCGCTGCCGGCACCCACCTTCGCCAGCCGCGAATTCCGCGCTCCGGCAACACCGGTCGAAGAGATCGTGGCGGGCGTCTTCGCTGATGTGCTCGGCCTGGTGCGGGTCGGCGTCGACGACGACTTCTTCGCCCTCGGCGGCAATTCGCTGATCGCCACCCAGGTGGTGGCCCGGCTCGGTGCCGCGATCGGCGGCCGGGTGCCGGTGCGCACCCTGTTCGAGGCCGCGACGGTGGGCGGGCTCGCGGTCAAGATCGAGCAGCATGCCGGATCCGGTGGTCGCCGGGCGCCGATGGCCGGTCCGCGCCCGGAACGGATTCCGCTGTCGCTGGCACAGCAGCGGATGTGGTTCCTCAACCAGCTCGATCCGTCCTCGGCGGTGCACAATATCCCGGCCGCGGTGCGCCTGACCGGTGCGCTGGACCTGGCCGCGCTGGACCTGGCCGTCGCGGATCTGATCGAGCGGCACGAGGTACTGCGCACCGTTTATCCACAGACCGACGACGGCCCTGTGCAGGTGATCGTGCCCGCCGTGCGGGCGCTGCCCGATCTGACGCCGGTGCCGGTCAGCACGGCCGAACTGCCCACGCGCGTCATCGCCACCGCCTCGGCCGGTTTCGATGTGACAACCGAGGTTCCGGTGCGGGCCGAGCTCTTCCGAGTCGAGCCCACCGCCAGCGATTGCTCGCAGGTCGCTCGAAACGACACAGAACATGTACTCGTGCTGGTGGCGCATCACATCAGCGCGGACGGCTGGTCCATCGGCCCGCTGACCCGCGATCTGATGATCGCCTACGCGTCCCGTTCGGCCGGTGCGCCACCGGCTTGGGCGCCACTTCCGGTGCAGTACGCCGATTTCAGCAGCTGGCAGCGCGAGGTGCTGGGTTCGGAAGCCGATCCGGACAGTGTGATCACCGCCCAGGCGAACTACTGGCGCAACACGCTCGCCGGAATTCCGGATGAACTGAATCTTCCCGCGGATAGGCCGCGGCCGACGACGCAGTCTTTCCGCGGCGGTCGGGTGGCCTTCTCGATCGGCACCGCATTGCACAAAGGGCTGCGGGAACTCGCGCGCGCCGAGAACGCGACCATCTTCATGGTCGTGCATACCGCATTCGCGGTCTTGCTCGCGCGGCTGTCCGGCACCGAGGACTTCGTCATCGGCACCCCGGTCGCCGGTCGCGGTGAGGCCGAACTCGACGATGTGATCGGCATGTTCGTCAATACTCTCGTGCTGCGCAGCGAGATATCCGGCGAGCGGAGTTTCGGTGCGTTGCTCGCACAGACGAAGGATGCGGATCTGCGGGCCTTCGCACATGCCGACATTCCGTTCGAGCGACTGGTCGACCTGCTCGACCCGGTGCGCTCGACCGCACGGCATCCGCTGTTCCAGGTCATGCTGTCGTTCCAGAATCTGCCGGACAGTTCATTCGAACTGCCCGGATTGCGCATCGGTGCGGTCGATCTGGAGATCGATGCCGCGAAATTCGATCTGGCGCTGACCATTCAGGAGGCCCGACGCAGTGACGGTATGTTCGCCGAATTGTCCTTCGCCAGGGATCTTTTCGACGACGCCACGGTCCAGGGTTTCGCGGATCGGTTCGTCCGCCTGCTGGAACAGCTCGTCGAGCGCCCGGACGCACCGGTCGGCGATATCGATCTGCTCAGCGATACCGAACGGGCCGAGGTGCTGTGGCGGTGGAACGACACCGCACGTGAACTCGCTGCGGTCGGCACGCTGGTCGACGAATTCGCCAGGCAGGCCGCGCAAACGCCCGGCGCGGTCGCGATCGTGGATCCGGCGACCGGCACATCGTGGACGTATTCCGAGTTCGCGGTGCGCGTGCACCGGTTGGCGCGGCGGCTGATCGAGACCGGTGTCGGACCGGAAAAGCTTGTCGCCCTTGGTCTGCGGCGTTCGGTCGATTTCGTGATCGCCGCCTACGCCGTGCAGGCGGCCGGTGGCGGCTATGTGCCGCTCGATCTCGGGCAGCCCGCGGAGCGGATCGGGTACGTGCTGGAGTCGGCCGCGCCGGTATGCGTACTCACCACTTCGCGCGACGACTTCGAGACCGGTCTGCCCACCATCACGATCGATGAGCTGGACCTTTCCGGCTACCCGGAGCAGCCGGTCACCGATATCGAACGGATTTCGCCGCTGCGGCCGGGCAATCCGGCATACGTCATCTTCACCTCCGGTTCGACCGGACGGCCGAAGGGGGTGGCCGTGCCGCATTCGGCGGTGGTGAACCAGATTCGTTGGATCACCGGTGAATACGGCATCGGCGCCGATGACATCGTGTTGTTCAAGACACCGGCCACCTTCGACGTGTCGGTGTGGGAGCTGTTCGGCCCGTTGTCCACCGGTGGCCGAATCGTCGTGGCCG
This sequence comes from Nocardia sp. NPDC052112, assembly GCF_040680135.1. Classification (NCBI taxonomy): domain Bacteria; kingdom Bacillati; phylum Actinomycetota; class Actinomycetes; order Mycobacteriales; family Nocardiaceae; genus Nocardia; species Nocardia sp. NPDC052112. The sequence goes on from NZ_JBFAWD010000027.1 coordinate 93,152, forward strand.
CACCGGAGGGCCATCGTGATCCGCAATACCTCGCGGAAGTCATCGCGGCCGAACGGGTCACCATGACCTCGTTCGTGCCCTCGATGCTGTCCGTCTTCGCGGGTGCGGTCGACGGCTCCGCCCTCGCCTCGCTGCGCGCCCTACTGGTCGCCGGTGAAGCATGCACCGCAGACGCGGTACGGGCCATCCGCAAGGTCAGCTCGGCCGAGCTCTACAACCTCTACGGACCGACCGAATTCGCCGTGCACGCGACCCACAGTCCGGTTCCCGCCGATATCGCGGGTGCGGTGCCGATCGGTCTGCCGGTCTGGAATGCCCGAGCATTCGTATTGGATTCCCGGCTGCATCCGGTGCCGTCGGGGGTGGCCGGCGAGTTGTACCTGGCCGGTGCGCAGTTGGCGCGCGGCTATGCCGGTCGTACCGATCTGACCTCGGATCGCTTCGTCGCCGATCCGTTCGGTGCCCCCGGCTCCCGGATGTACCGCACGGGCGACCTGGTCACCCGCAAGGGCGACGGTTCGATCGGGTATCTCGGCCGCACCGACTTCCAGGTCAAGCTGCGGGGTCTGCGCATCGAACTCGGCGAGGTCGAAACCGTTCTCACCGCACACGATTCGGTGGCTCAGGCGGTGGCACTGGTGCGTTCGGATGTCGGCGACCAGCTCGTCGCCTACGTCGTCCCCGCGAGCGGCGCCACGGTCGATGCCGAGACACTGCGGACCCTGGTGGCCGAACATCTGCCGTCCTACATGGTTCCGGCCGCCGTCGTCGTAGTCGAGGTCATGCCGTTGAACCCCAATGGCAAGCTCGATCGCCGGGCGCTGCCCGAACCGGCATTCGCGGCAAAGGAGTTCCGCGCACCGACGACGCCGCTCGAATCGACCGTCGCCGATATCTTCGCCGAGGTCATCGGCGTCGACCGGGTCGGCATCGACGACGACTTCTTCGGCCTTGGCGGCAATTCACTGCTGGCCGCCCAGGTCGCCGGTCGACTACGCAAGGTGACCGGCGCGCAGATCAAGGTCGCCTGGTTCTTCACCGAGCCGACGGTGCTCGGCATCTCGAAGCAGATCCTCGCGGTACTCGAGCACGGACACGATGTCGAATCCAGCTCCGCCGCCGCACTCGGCGTACTCCTCCCGATTCGCGCCGCGGGCACCAGGCCGCCGCTGTTCTGTGTGCACCCGCTGGCCGGGCTGTCGTGGTCCTATGCCGGACTGGCCCGCGTGCTTCCGGCCGACCAGCCGATCTACGGCATCCAGACGCCCGCGCTCACCGAGGACGACTACTACCCGGACTCGGTTGCCGAGATCGTGCGCCGCTATGTCGCCGAGATCCGGGCGGTGCAGCCCGAGGGCCGGTACCGGATACTCGGTTGGTCGCTCGGCGGCAAACTGGCCCACGCGGTGGCGACCGAACTGCAGGCCGACGGCGCACAGGTCGAGTTGCTCGCGATCCTGGACGCCTACCCCGGCGGCGACTTCACCGATTTCCGGAGCCAGATCCGCGCGGCCTTCACCGAATTGGGACTGGACGCCGCGGCGCTGCCCGCGCCGGAAAATCTGCAGGAAATCGGGGACGAGGCCGTGGCAGCGCTGCACGCGATGGCCGTGGGCCAGGGCCTGGACGTGCTCACCCCCGAACGCCTGCGGCGCGTCTACCGCACGGCCATGCGCACGGTCGAGCTGGAGTCGCGGTATCGGCCCGCGGTATTCGACGGGACGCTCGAGTTCTTCCGCGCCACGGTCGATGCCGAGGCCCGAGCGGATCGCGCCCCCGCCGACTGGCGGCCTTTCGTATCCGGTGAGATCATCGATCGCCCGATCGGGGCGACGCACGAGTTGATGACCTCTGCCGAAGCGTTGGCCGAGATCGGTCCCCGGCTCGCTGAGCTGCTCGAAACCCCTGAGCGGTTGCGATCGGGCGGGGAAAGCGGGTAGATAGTCGGCGTGAACAAGCGACCATTGCGGTAACGATCGGCGTCTGACCATGCGATGCTTCTGAGTAACGCGCAGGGTGGGGAGCACTTTTAGGGATTACAGGGTAGGTGAGCTCCTTCATGTTTCGGGTGGTTGCACAACGTCGGCATGAGGAAGCGGTGCTCGAGTGACGCGCCAAGCCCGGGTGCGACCGGCACGGACACGGGGACAGCGCACGCGCGTCATCACCCTGCCGCAGTTGCTGGCGGCCGCCGTCGAGGCGAATCCCGGCGGCCTCGCCGTCGTATTCGCCGATGCCGATACCACTTCCGGCGAGCTGACCTACGCCGAGTTGGATGAGCGTTCGACCAGGCTGGCGCGCCTGCTCATCGAGCGTGGTGTCGGACCGGAGGATCTGGTCGCGGTGGCCGTTCCCCGGTCGGTGGATTCGGTGCTCGCGGTGTGGGCGGTGGCCAAGACCGGCGCCGGATTCGTGCCGGTGGATCCGCACTATCCGGCGGATCGGGTCGCGCATATGCTGACCGACTCCGGTGTGAGCTTCGGCCTGACCGTCAGCGTGGTCCGCCGCGACCTGCCCGATTATGCGGAATGGCTATCGCTCGATGACCCGATCACCGCGCAACTGCTACAGCAGTATCCGGCGGACCGCGTGACCAATCAGGATCGGGTGCGACCATTGCACGGCGCACATCCGGCCTACGTCATCTACACCTCGGGCTCGACCGGCGTCCCCAAGGGCGTAGTGGTCACCCACCAGGGATTATCCGGTTTCTGCGATGAGCAGCGGACCCGATACCGGGTGACAAGCGCCGCCCGGACACTGCATTTCGCCTCGCCCTCGTTCGACGCGTCGGTGCTGGAACTGCTGTTGGCATTGGGCGGTGCGGCCACCATGGTGGTGGTATCGCCGACCGTCTACGGCGGTGCGGAACTGGCCGCGGTGCTGCGGCGCGAGCGGGTGACCCACGCCTTCGTGACCCCCGCGGCACTGGCCTCGGTGGAGCCCGCCGGACTCGACGAACTGCGGGTCGTGGTGACCGGTGGTGAGGCCTGCCCGCCGCAGTTGGTGCGGCGCTGGGTATTACCGATCGCGGGTGGGCTGCTGCGCGAATTCTTCGACGCCTACGGTCCGACCGAGGCCACCATCGCCACCAACATCACCGCGCCGATGGTGCCGTGGGAACCGGTGACCCTCGGTCCGCCGATCCACGGCATCGCCGCATATGTGCTCAACGATCGGCTGGCGCCGGTGCCGAACCGGGTGGTCGGCGAACTGTATGTCGCCGGTGCGCAACTGGCGCGCGGTTACCTGGGCCAACAGGCGCTCACCGCGACCCGATTCGTGGCCAACCCGTTCGAACCGGGCACCCGGCTCTACCGCACCGGCGATCTGGTGCGCTGGACCGCGACCGGCGAACTGGAGTTCCTCGGCCGCAATGACTCCCAGGTGAAGATCCGCGGCTTCCGCATCGAACTCACCGAAATCGACGCGGTACTCGGCGCATATGATCGCGTGGATTTCGCGGTCACCGTCGGGCACGAACTCGACAGCGGAAGCACCGTACTGGCCTCGTATGTGCACCCCGTCGACGGCTGGACCGTCGATGTGGTGGAGCTGAAGGCCCTGGTAGAGCGGAAATTGCCGGCCCACATGGTGCCCGCGAGCATTACGGTGCTCGACAAGGTGCCGCTGACACCTATGGGCAAACTGGACCGCAGGGCGCTGCCCGCGCCGGTCTTGGCGGCCAAGGTATTCCGCGCACCCGCGACGCCGGTCGAGGAGATCGTCGCGGGCACCTTCGGTGACGTGCTCGGTGTCGCGCGCGTCGGCCTGGACGACGACTTCTTCGAACTCGGCGGCAACTCGCTGCTGGCCACCCGGGTGACCGCACGGCTGGATGCCGCGTTGGATACCCAGCTGGCGGTCCGCGATCTGTTCCACGCCTCGACGGTCGCCGCCTTCACCGCCGTGGTCGAACGCACCGCGGGATCCGGCCGGAGTCGGCCGCGGCTGGTCGCGGGGGAGCGGCCCGAGTTCATTCCGCTGTCGCTGGCGCAGCAGCGATATTGGTTTCTCAACCAGTTCGATACCGAAACGTCGGCGGTGGACAATATCCCGCTCGCCGTGCGGCTCACCGGTGACCTGGATGCGACGGCGCTCGGACTGGCCATCGGCGATGTGCTGTCCCGACACGAGGTACTGCGGACCACCTATCCCAGCACCGGCGGGCGGCCGCATCAGATCATCCATCCGGTGCCGGAGACGCGGTTCGCCATGGTGCCGGTCGAGGTGACCGAGGACGAACTGGTACGCCGGATCATGGAATTCGCCGTGCTGACCTTCGATGTCACGGTCGAGGTTCCGGTCGCGGTCGCGCTGCTGCGCCTGGCGCCGGACGAACATGTGATCGCCTTGACCGTGCACCACGTCGCGGCCGACGGCGCATCGATGGGCCCACTCGCCCGCGATCTCATGGTCGCGTATGCCGCGCGGATGCACGGGCAGGCGCCGCAGTGGCAGCCGCTGTCGGTGCAGTACGCCGACTACGCGCTGTGGGAGCGCGAGGTTCTCGGCGACGAGAACGATCCGGAATCGCCCGCCGCACGGCAGATCGCCTACTGGCGGCGGACCTTGGCACAGTTGCCGGACCAGTTGGAGCTGCCGACCGATCGTCCGCGCCCACCGGCCCAGTCATTCCAGGGCAGATCGGTGCGGTTCGAGATCTCGGCGGATCGGCACGCGCGACTGCATGCGCTGGCGCGGGCCCATCACGCCTCGCTGTTCATGGTCGTGCACGCGGCGCTCGCGGTGCTGTTGGCACGACTGTCGGGCACCGACGACATCGCGGTCGGCACGCCCATCGCCGGTCGGGGTGAGCGCGAACTCGACGATCTGATCGGCATGTTCGTCAACACGCTGGTGTTCCGGACGCGGGTGCGTCCGGGTGACACCTTCGCCGCCCTGCTCGCCGATGTGCGCGAACGCGATCTCGAGGCCTTCGCCAATGCCGATGTGCCCTTCGAGCGCATCGTCGAGGCGCTGAATCCGGTTCGCTCGATCGCCCGCAATCCGCTGTTCCAGGTGGGCCTTTCCTTCCAGAACCTGGCCGAAACCACCTTGGAGCTGCCCGGACTTTCGGTCACCACGGTCGATGTCGAGCTGCAGTTGGCCAAGACGGATCTGCACGTCTCACTGGCCGACCACTACACCGAGGACGGCGCGCCCGCCGGGATGGTGGCCGACTTCGGCTATGCCACCGACCTGTTCGACGAGACGACGGTCTCGAACTTCGCCGACCGGTTCGTCCGGGTGCTCGATGCCGTGCTCGCCGATGTGTCGGTGCGGGTCGGCGAGATCGAGCTGCTGACCGGTGCCGAGCGTGCGCGGATGCTGGCGGACTGGAACGACACCGCGCACCCGATCGATGCGACGGCGACCCTGGTGTCGCTGCTGGATGCGACGGTGGCCGCCGCGCCGGATGCGGTGGCCGTGGTCGCCGATCAGCCGGGGCACAAGCTCAGCTACGGCGAACTCGATGCCCGGGTGAACCGGTTGGCGCGGTATCTGATCGAGCGCGGTGTGCGCCCGGAGGATCGGGTGGCACTCGGCATCCGCCGGTCCGTCGATCTGATCGTCGCCATGTACGCGGTGGCGAAATCCGGTGCGGCGTATGTCCCCATCGATCCGGATCAGCCCACCGAACGCGTCGAGCACATCCTGCGGGCCGCGCGACCGGTCTGCCTGCTCAGCTCCGTACCCGACGGCTTCCATACCGACGCCGTCGATTCCGTGACGATCGATGAGCTCGACCTGTCGCACTACTCGGATGCCCCGCTCACCGCGCACGAACGCCGCGGCGCGCTGCTGCCGGGCAATACCGCGTACGTGATCTACACGTCGGGTTCGACCGGGCAGCCGAAGGGGGTGGCGGTTCCGCACGGCGCGATCGTCAACCAATTGCTCTGGGAGACGGCCGAATTCGGTCTCGGCGCCGATGATGTGGTGCTGCTGAAGACGGTGGCCACCTTCGACCTGTCGGTCTGGGAGTTCTGGACGGCGGCGGTATGCGGTGGCACGGTGGTCATCGCCGCGCCGGATGGTCATCGGGATCCGGCCTATCTGAACGAATTGATGGCACGCGAGTCGGTGACGACCCTGCACGCCGTGCCGTCGATGCTGGACGCCCTGTCGACGGGCCGGCTGTCCCGATCGCTACGCCGGGTTCTGGCCATCGGTGAGACGCTACCGGCCAGCACCGCACAGCGATTCCGCCAGGACAACGGCGCGCAACTGTCCAATCTGTACGGCCCGACGGAGGCCGCGGTCTCGATCACCAGCCATCGGGTGACCGAGGCCGACACGCACTCGGTGCCGATCGGTACGCCGGAGTGGAACAGTCATGTCTACGTACTGGATTCACGCCTGCGACCGGTGCCCGTCGGCGTATCCGGCGAGTTGTACTTGGCCGGTGCGCAATTGGCGCGCGGCTACTTCGAGCGGGCCGATCTCACCGCGGAGCGGTTCGTGGCCAGTCCCTTCGAACCGGGCGCTCGCATGTACCGCACCGGCGACCTGGTGTCCTGGAACGGGCACGGCGAATTGGAATACCACGGCCGCACCGATTTCCAGGTGAAGATTCGCGGCTTCCGCATCGAACCCGGCGAGATCGAGACCGCGCTGCTCGCCCGGCCCGAGCTCGCGCAGGCCGCGGTGGGAGTCAAATCCGATGCGCGGATGGGTGATCGGCTGGTGGCGTACGTCGTACCGGCCGATGCGGCGATCCCGGTGGTCGCGGCCGAACTGAAGGCGGCGCTGGCCGCCGTGCTGCCGTCGTACATGATGCCCAACGCATTCGTCACACTGACGGCCTTGCCGCGCAATGCGCACGGCAAGCTGGATCGCGCCGCGCTGCCCGATCCGGCATTCGAGACCCAGGCGTACCGCGCGCCCGCGACACCGGTCGAGGAAATCGTGGCCGGTGTCTACGGCGATGTGGTCGGTGCGGCGCGCGTCGGCCGCGATGACGATTTCTTTGCCTTGGGCGGTAATTCGCTGCTTGCCACGCAGGTGGCGGCCCGGATCGGCGACGCACTGGACACCAAGGTGCTGGTGCGCTCGATCTTCGAGACACCGACCGTGGCCGGACTCGCCGCCCAGGTCGAAACCCATGCCGGTTCCGGTCGGCAACAGCCGCTGGTGGCCGGGCTGCGGCCGGAGCAGATCCCGCTGTCGCTGGCGCAGTTGCGGATGTGGTTCATCAACCAGTTCGACCCCGGCTCGGCGGTCTATCACATTCCGGTGGCGATCCGGCTCTCCGGCGAACTCGACGTCGTCGCACTGGGTTCGGCGGTCGCGGACATGGTGGCGCGGCACGAGGTGCTGCGCACCGTCTACCCGCAGACCGCCGACGGACCGGTGCAGGAGGTGCTCGCACCCAACGAAGTGCCGATCGATCTGGTCCCGATTCCGATCGCGGAATCGGCCGCGCTGGAGCAAGTGCGGCAGATCGTCGCTGCGGGCTTCGATGTCACCGCCGAGGTGCCCTTCCGCGCCACGCTGTTCCGGCTCGATAGCGGTGAGCACATCCTGGTGTTCGTCGCCCATCACATCGGCGCCGACGGCTGGTCGATGACGCCGCTGGTCCGCGACGTCATGCTGGCCTACTCGGCCCGCAGCGCGGGTGAACTGCCCGGGTGGGCGCCGCTGCCGGTGCAGTACGCGGATTTCAGTGTCTGGCAACGCACTGTGCTCGGCTCCGAGGACGATCCGGAGAGTCTGATCTCGGCCCAGGCCGACTACTGGCGGACCGCGCTCGCCGACCTGCCCGATGAACTGAACCTGCCCGCCGACCGGCCGCGCCCGGCGCTGCGGACATTCACCGGCGGGCGCACCGAATTCGAGATCGACCCGCTGGTGCACACCGGTCTGGTGCGCCTGGCCCGCCGACACAACGTCACCATGTTCATGGTGGTGCACGCCGCGCTGTCGGTGTTCCTGGCGCGTATGTCCGGCACCGACGATATCGCCATCGGCACCCCGGTGGCCGGTCGCGGCGCGGCCGAACTCGACGACATGATCGGCATGTTCGTCAATACGCTGGTGCTGCGGCTGCGGGTACCCGACGATCGCAGTTTCGGCGACTTGCTCGCCCAGGCCAAAGACATCGACCTACAGGCCTTTTCGCATGCGGACCTGCCATTCGAGCGGTTGGTCGAACTGCTGAATCCGCCGCGCTCGACCGCACGGCACCCGCTGTTCCAGGTGTCGATGTCGTATCTGAACCTGCCTGCCAGCACCTTCGAACTGCCCGGATTGCACGCGAAGACCTTCGATTTCGCCGTCGACACCGCGAAATTCGATCTTTCGCTGGCCATGTGGGCGCCGGGTACCGCCGAGGACAGCCTGCGCGGCGAGTTCAATTTCGCGCGGGATCTGTTCGACGACAAGACGATCGAGATGTTCGCCGCCCGGTTCACCCGGCTGCTGACCGAAATCGTCGCCCGGCCGGACGCGGCGATCGGCGATCTGTCGCTGCTCGGCGCGGCCGAAGAACAGGCTCTGACACCGGTGCGCCGCGGTGCGACGCCCGCCGTCCGGCTGCTGCCGGACCTGTTGACCAGCGCGGTCAGCGTCGATCCCGAACATGTCGCGGTGCGGACCGCCGGTCGCTCGATCTCCTACCGTGAACTGGACGAATACTCGTCGCGGCTGGCTCGGGTCCTGATCGATCGCGGTGTCGGACCCGAGACCCTTGTCGCACTTGCCTTCCCGCGTTCCCTGGAGATGGTCGCCGCCTTCTGGGCGGTCGCCAAGGCCGGTGGCGCGCACGTGCCGATCGACCCGAGCTATCCGGCGGACCGGATCCGGCACATGGTGATCGATTCCGGTGCCGTCCTCGGCATCACCACCTCTACTTACACCGAGCGGCTGCCCGCCGACTCGACCGAAACCAGTTGGCTACAGCTCGACGATCCCGCGATCCACACCGCCGTGGCCGGGAAGTCGCCGTCGCCGATCACCGATGCCGAGCGGCTGGCGACGCTGCTGCCGCAGCATCCGGCGTACGTGATCTACACCTCCGGCTCGACGGGCACACCCAAGGGCGTCACCGTCAGCCAGGTCGGCGTCGGCGGTGCCGTCGAGAACGCCACCGCCGTATTCCAACTCGGTCCACAGCATCGGTTCCTACACCTGTGCTCGCCGAGCTTCGATCCGTCGATTCTGGAGTGGCTGTGCACCTTCCGCAACGGCGCGACGCTGGTCATCGTGCCGTCCACCATCCTCGGCGGACCGGATCTGGCCGCGCTGCTGCGCACCGAGCGGGTCACGCACGCGATCTTCACCCCCGCCGTGCTCGGCACCGTCGATCCGGCCGGACTGGACGAATTCCGATTCCTGTGCTGCGGTGGCGATTCCACCTCGCCGGAGTTGGTCGCCAAATGGCAACCGGGACGGCACTTCATCAACGGCTACGGCCCGACCGAGGCCACGGTGGCCGCGTCCTGGAGCGAGATGATCGCCGGACAGCGCATCACCATCGGCGCCCCGGTGCCGGGAACGCCGATGGTGGTACTGGATTCGCGGCTACGGCCGGTGCCGCCGGGGGCGGTCGGTGAGCTGTATCTCGGGGGCACCGCGCTGGCGCGCGGCTATCACAACCGTCCGACGCTGACCGCCGAACGCTTCGTCGCCGACCCGTGGGGTCCGCCCGGCGCACGGCTGTATCGCACCGGTGATCTGGTGCGCTGGGTCGGCGAGGCGGGCGAGTGGGAACTCGAATACATCGGTCGCACGGACTTCCAGCTCAAGATCCGGGGTCTGCGCATCGAACTCGGCGAGATCGATGCGGTGTTCGGCGGCCACGACGATGTCGAGTTCGCCGTCACGATCGGTCGGGAAGCCCCGACGGGTGACAAGATGCTCGTCACCTATGTGCTTCCGGTGGCGGGGCGCTCGATCGATACCGGTGCGCTCAGCGAATTCGCGGCGCACAGCCTGCCGCGGCATATGGTGCCGTCGGCGGTGGTGGTACTCGACGAGGTGCCGGTGACCCCGGTCGGCAAGCTCGATCGCGCGGCGCTGCCCGCACCCGAGTTCGCCCCGCGCCCCTATCTCGCGCCGTCGACCGCGCAGGAACAGGCCGTCGCCGATGTCTACGCCGACGTATTGGATCTCCAAAGATCGGGCATCGACCGCGTCGGCTCCGATGACGATTTCTTCGCACTCGGCGGCAGTTCGCTGGCCGCCATGCGCGCGGTGCACAAGCTGCGCGAGCTGACCGGTATCGCCGTGCAGGTGCAGTGGTTCTTCACCGATCCGACCGTCGCTGCGCTGACCCAGCGCATCATAGCCGCCGACGAAACCGAGGCCTACGAATACGGATTGGACGCCGAGGCCGCGCTCGATGTGCTGCTGCCGATCCGGCACGGCAGCGGTGCGGCGCTGTTCTGCATCCATCCGATGGCCGGCTTGTCCTGGTGCTATACGGGTCTGGCGCAGTACCTGCCCGCCGACCGCCCGATCTTCGGTGTGCAATCGCCCGCGCTGTCCGAATCGGACTTCCTACCGGATTCGCTGGACGCCATGGCGCGGCGCTATGTCGAGGAGATCCGCGCGGTCCAACCCGAGGGGCCGTACCGGCTGCTCGGGTGGTCGCTCGGTGGTGCGCTGGCGCATGCGGTCGCGGTCGAATTGCAGTCCGCGGGTGCCGAAGTCGCCCTGCTCGCCATGTTGGACAGCCGCACCGGCGGCAATATCGCCGACTTCTGGGGAGAGCTGCGCTCGGCCTTCGCCGAACTCGGCATCGGACCGGATATGTTGGGCGACACCAATATCCGAAACCTCACCGAAGAGGCGCTCGCGATACTGTACGCCAACATCCCACCGGAACTGGCGCTGCTGACCCCGGGACGCCTGCGCCAGAGCTACCGTGGCGCGGTGCGTTCGGTGGAGCTCGGAATCAACCATCAGCACAAGGTTTTCCACGGCACGCTCGACTTCTTCAGCGCCACCGGCCACACCGCCGAATCCCGGGCCTGGCGGCCGTATGTCGACGGCACGATCAACGAGCATCCGGTCGAGGCGACCCATGAACTGATGACCTCACCGGCGGCCTTCGCCGAAATCGGACCGGTGCTGGCGTCACTGCTCGCGGAGCAGCCCGAGCCCGCCGACGAGCCGGCCATGGCACCGACCGAAGCCGAGACATTGCCGCCGGTCGGATACGAGTATCCGGCACCGGAGGGATATCAATACGCGGCACCGCTGGAGGATCCGGCCGCCTTCGAACATGATTACCCGACATCGGTCCTGGTCCCGATACATATCGATAGCCCGGCGCCGACCGAGGACACGGCATCGGCCGATGACCTGCCGCCCACGGTCGAGGCCCCGGCACTGGAACTCGACGACGATGAATTCGAGATCGCCCACCAACCCGAGCGCGTCCCGTTCGCGGTCATCCACGACGACCCGATCGAATTCGCCGTCCCGCACCGCCCCGACGAACCCGACGACGCCGCTATCCCGCTCTCGCTGACCCCGAATGCCGTGCGGCTGTTGGATTTCGGTGTCGAATTGCGCGTGGTCACCCTCGAGATCCCGTCGAATTTCTCACCGGAAGCGGTGCAATTCGCCGTCGATACGGTGCTCGAACAACATCCGATGCTGTGGGTCCGCCTGCACCGTGCCGGTGCGGGCACCGATCCGGTGTTCGAGATCCCGGCCGAGGCACAGCGTCTCGACGAGGCCTTCCTCAGCCTGGAATACGGCGCCGATCAGACAGCGCCGCCGGTCGACGATGTGGTGCGCGCGGTCGCCACCGAACTCGATCCGGCACAGGGCCGGAATATCCGCTTCGTCCTGGTCGGCGGTCGTGAGGTGCCATCGACCATGGTCATCGTCGCCAATGGCCTCGTCGTGGACGACACCTCCTGGCGCACCATCGTCGACAAACTGTCACTGGCCTGGTCGCGCGGCAGGCACCGCACGCCCGCCGTCCCGGAGGCCGGACTGTCCGCCTTGCTCGGGGTGCTGTCCGAGGGTGCCAGCGGCCCGGCGGCAATCGAGGAAGTGGCGTGGTGGCACCACACGCTGAGCGCGGTCCCCGCCGCCAAGGCCGGTGCCACCAACGAGAACCTGCACGCGCGGCGCCGGGTCTCGCTGACCATCACCACCGAGGGCACCGCCGCGGTCGTCGCCGCGGCCGCCGCACACGGTGCCAGCGTCGACGAAGTGCTGCTCACCGCTCTCGCCATCGCGCAGATCACCGCCGCGGGCGAAACCGTCGCCGAAGCCATCGGCCCGGTGATCCGGCTGCACGCCGACAGCCGGGTGATGGCCGAGACCGATAGCCTCGTGGGCGCCTTCACCACCGACTATCCGCTCCCGCTGCAACTGGAGGGACTGAACATCCAGGAGGCGCTGGTCGGCGGGCGCGCCGCGGGCGTCGCGATCGAGCAGGTCAAGCGGATCGCCGGCGCCGTTCCTTCCTATGGGGTCGGCTACGGCCTGCTGCGCTATCTCAATCCGGATACCGCTACCGCCCTGACCGCACTCCCCACCGGCCGGTGCGCGCTGCGCTATCGAGATCTGCGCCCGGCGCGCGTGCACACCGACGCACCGGCCACGGATCTGCTGCTCGATATCACCGCCGACGCCACCGCCGACGGCCTGCTCGTGCGCTTCGACTACGCGGCCGAGGTATTCGGTGGTGACGAGGTCAAGACCTTCGCCGAACACTGGATCCGGGCCCTCGGCGGGCTGGCCGAACACGGTCAGCAGGTGCGCGTGCGTTGATCATCGATAGCGTCGCGAATTCCGGGGCGACCGTGATCACAGTCCGGTCGCTCAGGCATGATGGAGCAACATTGCGGTAACGATGTCCACTATTGTGACGACAGAATAGGCCGTATGGTCGGCCGCAATACCTGTCCGTGGCCAGGTGAAGCCCCACCCGTAGTCCCGATACGAACTGAAGGTGTGAAATTGATGCGTAGTCTGATCCGGCGTCGCGGCACACGTGCGGCGGCGATAATGGCGGCAACCGCGGCATTCGCGGGAGTCATGTCCGGCTTCGGCGCATCTACCGCGACGGCAGATCCGATCATGGATTCGAAGACGCTGCTGGCGAATCCGGTCGCGCCGGACGGCTCGAAGATCACCAAGGCCGAGTACAAGGACGAGCGCAGCCTCCGCCTGCACGTCTACTCCGCGGCCATGGACCGGACCTTCCCGGTCGATGTGCAGCGCCCCGCCGACGCCTCGGTGCCGCGTCCGGTGCTCTACCTGCTCAATGGTGCGGGCGGTGGCGAGGACAGCGCGTCCTGGGTGGCCAAGACCGATGCGCTGAAGTTCCTCGGCGACAAGGACGTCAATGTGGTTCAGCCCATCGGCGGCAAATGGAGCTACTACACCGACTGGATCAAGGACGATCCGGTACTCGGCCGCAACAAGTGGAAGACCTTCTTCACCGAGGAGCTGCCGCCGCTGATCGATGGCGCGCTCGGCACCAACGGCACCAATGCCATCGCCGGCCTGTCCACCTCGGGCACCACCGTGCTCGCACTGCCGATCGCCAAGCCGGGTCTGTACAAGGCCGCCGCGGCCTACAGCGGCTGCGCCCAGACCAGTGATCCGGTCGGCTCGGAATTCGTCAGGCTGACCGTCGAGGTCTGGGGCGGCGGCGATGTCGAGAACATGTGGGGCCCCGTCGGTGGGCCGGACTGGGTGGCGAACGACCCCTATGTGAATGCCGAGGGTCTGCGCGGTACGGATCTCTACATCTCGACCGGCAACGGTCTGCCCGGCCCGTACGACACCCTCAACGGTCAGTACACCCTGCCCGGCCCCGGTGGTCTGGCCAACCAGATCCTGATCGGCGGTGTCATCGAGGCGGGCACCAACTACTGCACCAACAACATGAAGGCGAAGCTGGATTCGCTCGGCATTCCCGCCACCTTCAACTTCCGCCCCAATGGCACCCACTCCTGGGGCTACTGGAACGACGAACTGCACGCCTCCTGGCCGACCCTCGCCAAGGGCCTCGGCCTCTGAGCGACACCTGACAGTCACCAGGGCTCCGATCCTTGCGATCGGGGCCCTGGTGCTTTTTGTGGCACCAAGTCAGTCGTCTCGGTCCGCCCGCCATAGCTGAGAATCGGGCACCGCCGCAGTAGGCTGCGTTCCTACCGACCGCCCTGCTGTGCGCTATCGCACAATCAGGGCGGTCTGTTTTTCATAGATGGGGCTAAACAAAAAGTTCGGGAGTCCGTAAAATTCTGTTCTATGAGTACAACCCTGGTCGAGTCGGCGCGGAACGCGACGACCCGGGCGAGATCTGTCAGTGTCTTGCTCGGCCCGGCCTTCGTAGCGGCCATCGCCTATGTCGATCCCGGCAATGTGGCTTCGAATATCAGCGCGGGCGCCCAGTTCGGCTACCTGCTCGTGTGGGTCATCGTGATGGCCAACGTGATGGCCGGACTGGTGCAGTTCCTCTCCGCGAAGCTGGGGTTGGTCACCGGGATGTCGCTACCGGAGGCGGTGCGGTCCAAGTCGAGTCGTCCGGTGCGCCTTGCCTATTGGGTGCAGGCGGAGACCGTCGCGATGGCCACCGACCTGGCCGAGGTGGTCGGCGGCGCCATCGCACTGAAGCTGTTGTTCGATCTGCCGCTGCTGGTGGGCGGGCTGATCACCGGTGTGGTCTCGATGGTGCTGCTGCTGGTGCAGAACCACCGCGGGCAGAAGCCGTTCGAACGGGTCATCACCGGTCTGCTCGCGGTCATCGCCATCGGATTCCTGGCCAGCGTGGTGATTTCGCCGCCATCGGTCTCCGGCACCGTCGGTGGTCTGCTGCCGCGTTTCCAGGGCACCGAGAGCGTGCTGCTCGCGGCGGCCATGATCGGTGCGACAGTCATGCCGCACGCGGTGTACCTGCATTCCGGACTGGCCCGCGATCGCCACGGTCAGCCCGAGGTCGGTCCGCTGCGGACCCGGCTGCTGCGAGTCACCAGATACGACGTCGGACTCGCCATGGTGCTCGCGGGCACGGTCAATCTGGCCATGCTGCTGATGGCCGCGAATACCCTGCGCGGCCGGGAGAATGTCGACACCCTCGAGGGCGCGCACGCCGCTGTCGGCGATGCGCTCGGCCCGGTCGCCGCGCTGCTGCTGGCGATCGGCCTGCTGGCATCCGGTCTGGCATCGACATCGGTCGGCGCGTACGCCGGGGCGATGATCATGGAGGGGCTGCTGCATCGCAAGATTCCGCTCCTGGTCCGGCGGCTGGTCACCCTGATTCCGGCCATCCTGATCCTCGCCGCCGGCATCGATCCCACTCGCGCGCTGATCATTTCGCAGGTGGTGCTGTCGTTCGGCATCCCCTTCGCCCTGATCCCCCTGGTCCGCTTCACCAGCGACCGCATGCTGATGGGCGCCGATGTCAACCATCGCGTGACCACCAGCTTGGCCTGGCTCGTCGCCATCATCATCAGCCTGCTGAACGTGGCTCTGATCTACCTGACGGTCACGGGCAGCTAGCCGAACATGCCGCGCTGGTGATCAAACCCAGTTCTCGATCCAGTATTTCCAGATCAGCGGGGCGTAGGCGGCCAGGGGCGGCACCTTGATATCGGTGCCCGCGAGGGCCGCGGTGGCATTGCGGCAGTCGAACCAGCAGCTGAATTCGCTGTGCTCCAGCACATTCTGGGGTACGCCGACGCGGGGCAGCAGCCAGCTCGTGCCGGGGACCCGCAGCATCATTTCGAGGGTGCGCTTGGGCATCACCTCCACCAGATGTGGCGCGCCGGCCTCGTCGGCGAACAGATTGAGCGCCTCGGCCGCGCGCTGTCGGCGCGGATCCACCAGGTGGTAGGTGGTGGCATTCGAATCGCGGCGGTGCGCGATATGGGCCAGGGCGCGAGCCACGAAATCGACCGGGACCATATTGGTTTCGCCCAGTTTCGGCACCAGCACCGGCAGAATCCTGGGCAGCTGCGCGGCCATCCGCAGTAGCCGGAAGAAGTAGTAGGGCCCCTCGATTCGATCGATCTCACCGGTGCGCGAATGCCCGATCACGATCGATGGCCGATAGATTCGCCACTGCGAACCGGATTCGCGCACGATCTTCTCGGCCTCGTATTTTGCCCGCTGCATGGGCGAACTCAGTATCTGCCCCGCGTCGAACATGTCCTCGGTGAACACACCGCCGAACCCGCCCGCCACATCCACCGTCGAGACATGATGCAGCAGAGTGGCTTTCAATCGCGCCGTGACATCGACGACATGTCTGGTCGCGCCGCGTTCGACGAGGTCATAGCTCGACGCCAAATGGAAGATGTGGTCGATCGAGCCCCGATGTTCGGCAATCCAGGCCGGATCGATACCGAGACCGGGCGCGCCCATATCCCCGCGCACCGCCCGTACCCGCTCGCCACCCATCCACTCCCGAGCGCAGCAGGTATACCGGTCCGCCGAATCAACTCCCGGCCGGACCAGCACATGAATATCCCCCTCTCGTTTCAGCAGCTCGGGAATGAGAAACCGACCGATAAACCCAGTTGCTCCGGTAACCAGGTAAGCCATAGCCGATCAACATAGTCCCTCGTGTGGACGCGCTTGTGTCCGGGATCACGCTCCGCCGCGATCAGTCCGCGAAGACCGGCTTGCGCTTGGTGAGCATGGCGGTGGCGCCTTCGAAGAAGTCGGGGGATTGGAGGAGTTCGCTCTGACCGGTCTTCTCGGCGGCGAGGGCGGCGTCCAGTGCCGAGAGGGTTGCGGCGTTGAGTGCCTTCTTGGTGAGTTCGAGTGCGCGGCGTGGGCCCGCGGCGATCTTGGCGGCCGCCGCCTCGACCTTGGCATCGAGTTCGTCCCCCGCAACCACGGCGGTGAACAGCCCGGCCGCCTTGGCCGCGGGCGCGGGGAGCCGTTCGCCGAGCAGAGCCATTTCGGCGGCCAGTGGTCGCCCGGCCGCGGCGGCGACCATGGCGGCCGCACCGCCGTCGGGCATCAACCCGATATTGATGAAGGCGAGCAGCAGGTAGGAATCCTCGGCGGCATAGACCAGATCGGCGGCCAGTGCGATGCCGACGCCGACGCCCGCGGCCGCGCCCTCGACCCGCGCGATGACCGGAATCGGTGCGTCCACAATGGCTTTCACCAGTCGGTTGGCCGCGTCCATCACCATGTCCGAGGTGATCCCGCGCTGCGCCTCGGCGGCTGATGCGGCAAGATCGGCGCCGGTGCAGAAGTCGCCGCCCTCGCCGGTCAGTACGATCACCCGCACCGAGTGGTCCTGTGCGGCGGCCAGGAAGGCGTCACCGAGTGCGACCATGGTGTCGTAGTCGACGGCGTTCTTGCGTTTGGGGTTGGTGAGGGTGACCCGGAGCACCTTGCCGTCGTGGACGGCGCTGAAACCCACGGGTGTGGTCGCGGAATCGGGGTTCGGCATTTGATGCTCCTGATGTGGAATTCGGCGGGGCCATTCCCATGAATGGTGGTTAACTTTGCGAATTGTGGTTAACTTAGGATGATTTGTCCGGCGCTGTCAACCAGCGGCGCCGTCCTGGAACGGAGAGGTACATGGTCGCGGATCGCAGCGAGGTCGGCATCGCTGGCGATCGCGCGCGGGTCGCTCGAAACGACACTGCTTCCGCGCGGCCTGACGCGGGTGGGAGCAGGACGGGTGCCGAGCCGGCCCAGTCGGTGCGGCGGCGCCCGAAGGATCGCAAGGTCCAGATCATCCGGGCCGCCGCGCGCGCGTTCAGTGAGCGCGGGTATTACCCGGTCGGCGTCGACGAGATCGCCGCGGAGGTGGGAATCTCGGGGCCCGCGCTGTATCGCCACTTCGCGAACAAGTACGCGCTGCTGGTTGCGGCCGCCGAAGAAGGCGCACTGCATCTGCTGAAGGTCGCGCGGGCCGCGGACGACCCGGATCTGGGGCCGGAAGCCAGGCTGGACGCCCTGATCAAGGCGATCAGCGAGCACACCATCGATATCCGCCGCGAGGCCGGACTGTACCGCTGGGAGCGGCGCTATCTCGAGGCCGACGACCGCGCCCGGATCCGGAAGGTCTACGACGCGCTCAACGCGACGCTGGCCGAACCGATCGGACTGCTGCGTCCCACCGCTCCACCCGCCGATGTGGCAATGCTCGCCGCCGGGGTACTCAGTGCCATCGCCAGTATCTCCGCGCATCGCACCGCGCTCGCCACCGCCCGGCTGCTGCCACTGCTGCGCGAGATGAGCTGGTCGATCCTGCGCGCCGAGCTGCCGCCCGCGCCGACCGAGCCCGAACCCGGACCCGCGACCCGCGGGTTGCCGGTCACCTCGAAACGTGAGCAGCTGCTGACCGAGGCGATCCGGATCTTCGGTCGCCAGGGCTATCACGAGGCGAGCATCGAGGAGATCGGCGCGGCCGTCGGCATCAACGCATCCAGCGTCTACCGGTACTTCACCAGCAAGGCCGATCTACTCGCCGCCGCCTTCCACCGCACCGGCGACCGGGTGGCCATCGCGATCACCGAGGCGCTCGCCGAGGCCACCAGCCGTCCGGACGCGGTCCGGCGCATCGCCTACCGCCAGGCCCGCCTCACCTTCTCGATGCCCGAGATCATGCCGGTCTACTACGCCGAATTCGGCAATCTGCCGCAGACCGAACAGCACAAGCTGCGCGCCATCCAGCGCCAGAATGTGCTGGAGTGGGCCAACCTGCTCGACGGCGATCCGGTGGAGGCGCGCTTCCGCGTGCACGCCGCCATCGCTCAGGTGATCGACGTGGGCCGGTTGACCAAATTCGACCCACGCCCCGAACAACTGGCCCGAGTCTGCGCTCTGATGGAGGCGGTGCTGTGTTGAATGGCAGCGCCTTCGGCGCTGCGTGTTCGCGGCCCCCTTCAGTCTCGCGTCCGAGCCGTCGAGACTCGCGACTTCGTCGCATGCGCTTCGACGACTCGAGCGCCGGGCGCACAT
>NZ_JBFAWD010000028.1:0-111627 GCF_040680135.1 Nocardia sp. NPDC052112
CGGCCGCCTCGGCGTAGTCGGCGCGCGCGGCACCGGCGACCCGACCCGCATCGAAGCGCATGCGCCGCAGGCGCGAGTCTCGACGGCTCGGACGCGAGACACCAGGGGGCCGCGAACACGCAGCGCCGAAGGCGCTGCCAAAGACACAGCACACGGCGCGCCGCGGGCGTGCCAAATTCAACACAGGTACCGTACGGCCGTGACTTCTGTGGAACCCCCCGAGCACGTGCGCGCCACGTTCGGTCTGCGCGAAGTGACCCCGGTTTCGCTGGGAGACTGGGACGGTGGCTGGCGGCTCGGGGAGGTGGTGCTGAGCCCGGTCGCGGATCATGCCAGAGCGGCATGGTCGGCGAAGGTCCGCGAAACCCTGAAGGTGGACGGTCTACGCCTGGCCCGCCCGGTGCGCGCCACCGACGGCCGCTATGTGGTTTCCGGTTGGCGCGCCGATACCTATCTGGAGGGTGTGCCCGAGCCACGTTATGACGAGGTCGTCTCGGTATCGCTGCGACTACATCAGGCCACGGCGCAACTCGAACGGCCGCGGTTCCTGGTCCAGCCGCCGGTGGCCCCCTGGGTCGATGTCGATGTCTTCGTCGCCGCCGACCGCGCCGCCTGGGAGGCGGTTCCGCTGCGCAGTCTGCGCGCCGGCGGCATCACCCCGGCCACCTCTCCCGACGGCGAACGCAGCATGGAACTGATCGGTCAATTGGCCACCTTGCGCAAACCGATCCAAACTCCCGCGCAACTGGTGCACGGAGACCTGTTCGGCACGGTGCTTTTCGCCGGAGTCTTCACCCCTGGCCTCACCGATATCACGCCGTATTGGCGTCCCGCGCCGTGGGCCGCCGGTGTCATCGTCGTCGACGCACTCGCCTGGGGCGGTGCCGACGACGGCCTGCTCGACCGCTGGTCCGATTTACCCGAGTGGCCGCAAATGCTGTTGCGCGCGGTCATGTTTCGGCTTGCTGTACATGCGCTGCATCCACGATCGACGCCCGAGGCGTTTCCCGGATTGTCGCGAACCGCGGATATGGTTCGCCTGATGCTCTGAGTTTTCTCGTAGCCGGCGCGCTCGCCCGGTTACCCGATCCGGCACCGTGTGCCGCATCGGTTGCTCTATGCTCGGACAACCGGTGTCTTGCGGCAATAGCTTCACCTGCTGTGCGGGCCGCCGGATGCTGTGCGGTTGCCCGTGTTCGGACGGCCCCGCGACCGGTTCCGCCGATGCCGGAATGGAACCGGATCGGACCCTCGTGGAGCCAGCGTAAGCGTTGTGCCCGTGCTAATTTGACGTTCGTGGACGCGGTGTGGAGCGGCGCGCCTGCGACATGGGGTGAGGACGGCGGCAGGTGAGAATCCAACCGAGGCAACAGATTCTGGATGTGTGGCGCGCGATGCTCGCCGCGTGCTGGGATGGTACGGGCTGGCGGTGGGGCGGGCGGATGGACGCCAACTCCATCAGCGACTCCGAGCAGTTGCTGTGCCTGCTGTATCCGGCCACCGAGATCGATACCTTCGCACTGGACAATCCGGATCGCATGGAGGACGACGTCAGTTCGGTCCTCGAACCACTCGGCGGTCCGACGCAGATCGGCAGCTTCATGGTCTGGCTGCTCGAAAGTTATATCGAGCAGAACACGCGCAACGACGGCCAGCCGAACTTCTCCGCGGGCAGCTATCTGCGCTCCGCCGATGAGCGCGAACCCAATTCGACGCAGCGCGGCATCGAAGTCGTCGACTCGTACTCGATGTCGCTGACCGTCTGTATGGCGGGACTGCGTTTCTTGCGTGCGTTTCGCGGCTGGGCTCGACCGGGGGAGCTGTCGCAGCGGATCGATATCCTCAGCGAGCAGCTCAGCGCGCGGCTCACCGCCGCGATGACCGGACTGGTTCGCAGCTTTGTCGTCAACACCGTGAAGCCGAAATCCCGTGAGGGACAGGCGATTCTGGAAATGCTGAACCAGACCGGCGAGCCCGAGCAGGCCATGGTCGACGGTGTGCGGCGCAGTCTGGAACGGGTGCGGGCGCGGTTGCGCAGCGATGTCACCCTCGGCCAGGAGGAATCGGTCAAGGAACTCGAGAACGAGAATCTGCTGTTCGAATGCGGGTGGAGTTGGGGTGTGGTGCGCGACGCCACCGAGGTCGACTTCGTCGAGGCGCAGATCGCGAGTCAGAAGGGCATCGCCGATCCGCGCCCATATCTGTATTTCACGGTGGTCGCGCTGGACGGCATCAACGACCTCGTCTCCCCGCGCACCGGTGAGCTCGGTCTGCTCGACGAGAAACAGCACCGGCTGGCCCAGGCCCTGCGTACCCGCTGGGAACTGACCCAGCGCTATTGGTCGACCGTCGCGCGCTTCGGCTCCGGCGGTTGGCCGCTGGAGGATATTCCGTGGCGTACCTCCGATGGCGAGCAGTCGGATTACTTCAGTCTCATCGTATCCGCCGTACTGATCCAGGATCTCGTCGCACGCACCGCCTCCGATGACGACTTGACAAGGGCCGTAGCCATTTTCGACGAGTTGGCCGGCCGGGGCCGGATCATTCGCCGGACCATGCGCGAGGACCCCGCGGTCGCGATGCACACTCCCGGCGTGCGGCTGACCCTGCGGGGCAGTGAGGTCGTCGATGACGGACCGACGCTGCAGTGGGAGGTTTCGGACTTCTCGGCCGTGCTGCTCAAGCGAATGCTGCAGGCGGCCAGGCTGTCCAACAATGTCGCGGCCCGCGACAAGCTGATGGAATTGGCCAAATCGGTAATGGAGCATCTGGATCGGCGCATGTTGCGCGCCGGAGCGCCAGGGCTGTGGGATGATCCGGCCGGTGCGTTCGGGGAGAACGGCGCCGCCGAGGTCACAAAACCGTCCTGGTACATGACCGAGCGCGTCATCGAATGTCTGGTGGCCGCGGACCGGACCTACCGTGAACCGCCGCCCAACTGGCCGGACCTGCAGGAGATCGCGCGGCTCATGCTGAATACCGCAGAGCATCGGTTCGATCAGGAGATGCTCGGTGTGAGCATCGACGACACCTCGGGCAATCGGACCGCGCTCGATGGCGTGGAGGACCATATCGACCAGGCCAGGCGGTTGGTGCGCGAGGATTCCGCGACCACCTTCATCCACGCCTTCGCCGCGCTGCGTGAACTCGACCGACTGGCCACCGGCCGCCGCGACGCGACAAGGAACCCCTAGCGCATGATCGTGTTTGCGACCTCCGACAAGGGCGGCACCGGCCGCTCGGTGACCAGCTGCAATCTCGCCTATCGGATGTGCGTGCGGGGTAAGCGGGTCGCCTATCTGGATTTCGATTTCGGTTCCCCCACCGCGGGCGCGCTTTTCGAGATCAGCGGTGCGGAACGCGGTATCTCCAGCGGTGACGGGCTGCACTCCTATCTGCTCGGCACGGCGGGCGTCGCGGCGCGAATCGACGTGCGGGACAACACCGATCGTCGCGAATTACGTAAAATGCGCACGCGAACCGGCAAACTGTTTCTGTTGCCGGGCGATGCCGGTGGCGCGGAGTTCACCAAGATCGAGGACCGCACCATCGACAACTGCGCCAAGCTGCTGCTCGAGCTCGATCAGGACTTCGACGTCTGCATTGTCGATCTCAGCGCCGGGCGCTCGGTGGCGATGGAAATCGCGCTCAAGGCAACCGCTTTGCCGCAGCTGACCGCGCGAACAGTGCGCTGGTTGGTATTTCATCGCTGGACCCGTCAGCACATCATCGCCGCACACGGTCTGGTGCGCGGCCGGTACGGACTGCTCGATTGCGGCACTGGCGCGGGCCATGATCCCGAAACGCTGCTGGACAACATCAGATACGTGCGCACCGCTGTTCCGCAATTGAACGAGGCCACCGAATCCCCTGGGCCGCAGGCGGCCTGGTTGCACCAGCAGGACTCTATGTTGAAACGGCTGGCATCGACGAACAAGGTCGGTGCGAGCGCGATGCTCGGCGAGACCCCGGTCGAGCCGGTATTGCAATGGCGCGAACAGCTGATTCTGGATATCGACGTGCAGAAGGAAATTGCCAATAAGGCAACCGTCGAGGCCTTCGATACGCTCGCCGATCGCGTGCTCGATCCAGCCGCCTGGCGCCGAATCTGATTCGACCGAACTCGAGAACACCATCCTGGAAGGGGATTTCGAGCATATGGAGCATGCCGCAGGCTACAGCGAGGCCACCGAGCACCCGCGCGTCGCCAAGGTGCCGCTGTCCCATGTGTCGATCGAGGTCGGACATTTCTATATGCACGATCTGGCCAATGGTGAGGAGAAGATTCGCGCGCAGTTTCGTCGGATCGTGCCGCTGGTCAGGGCATTCACCGAGTCCGCGAAAATCGAATTCGGTCCCCGCGCCCGGGTGAGCACCTGTTTTCTGGTCGACGACTATTTCCGGTTCGATACCAATCCCGGCGAAATCCTCGACAGATTGCTGCGCAATGCCGACGAATGTGGTTTGACCATCGATTATTTGGCGCGTGAGGCGGGTTGTTGGGAGGTTCCGGCCGCCGAATACGGCGCGGTGAGCGCGCCGCGCATCGAGTTGGCCGAGTTGGTCCGCGCCCGCATCGTGGCCGAGCCGCCGGAGGGCGCGAACGGCCGCAGACCGCCCACCGCGGAATCCGGCTGGCTGTGCAACGGCCGACGCGCCTCCGATGATCCCGCGGAGCAGGCCATGCATGATGAGCCGTACGAACCGGCCGAGGAGTTCGGGCGGCGCGAGCATTCGATTTTCCTCGATGTCGAAATGTGGAGTAAGCAGACCCGAAAGGTGAACGGGCGCAAGGAAGTTTTCACCAAATGGTCCTGCCCGTACCTGGCCTCCATCTGGCAGTTGCTGCGACTGGGCATGCTGCGTTTCGACGGTATGCCGGTGGTCGAGCCGCAGCTGTGGGAGCCGGATACGCCCTGGCCGGGCAGTTGGTGGGAGATCCCCGCGGTAGTCCAGCTGAATCCGCGGGCCAAGCCATTTGCCGCATATCGGTCACTTTCGCTGCTGCCGCAGCGATATCTGAGTATCGAGCACGCGGTGCGGGTAATACTCGATCACATCCAACTCGACGAGGAAGTGGTCGATCAGATCGTCGCCAGGGGCAACGAGGAGGGAATCGACGTATCGCGCAAGGTAACCGAACGCCTCACCCATTTCCTGCTGGACGGATCCTGACGTGAACGAACCGAACGATGCGGCCGCGCGCCGGGTGCGCACGGTCCGCACGACGCCGCACCTGCGGCAGCTGCGTCGTGGTCGAGCCGTGCGTCTGCTGGTGCGCGCGGGTGCGGCACAGACCAGGACACCCGCCGGCCCCCTGATCGTGTTCGGTGAGGTGGACACCTGTCTGCTGCCCGCGGCGACGCCGCTGTCGCGCGGTGATCTCGAGGAACTGCTCGAGCTGGTGCCGGGGCGTCCGATGCTGTGGCGGGAGCGGCCGATGTCGCTCGCGGTTTCGCCGACCACCGCCGAGGGGGTGGATTGCCGGTTGGCCGCTCCCTCGCATACCGATGTGCGGGCGATCGGCACCGTGGCAACGCATGCGGTCGTGGTCGGTGGGCGGGTGCTGCAGAGTTCGGCACGGACCAGGGTGGTTCGCGCGGCCGGCGATCAGCGCCGGACGTGGTCGCACTATCTGAGCCAGGTCGGCGTATCCGAGGTGATCACCAAGGTCACTCCGGAAATCGGTGCCCGGCTTGCCGAGGGCTTCCTGGCCGCGGGTCCGCCGCCGTCGGGCGCCCTCGATCTCGCGTCGATCGCCAATCGGCTACTCGGCCGCATCCGGATGGATCATCGCCTGGACCAGAACACCCCGGTGCAATCGGGCACGACCAGGTTGCGCTGGGCGGCGCGGATCGGCGATCCCGCGCAGCCGGTGGTGTGGTTCCGGTTGCAGAACGATACGGTCCGTACCGCGCTGATCACCGTGCGCACCGAGGCGGAACTGGCCGACGTGCAGCGGTTCTGTGAAGATCTCGCGGTACACGACTGGCTGCTGTCGGTCACCGCCGCCGCGCTGGAGCAGTCCGATCTGTTCGCACCGGGCAGTGCGGAGTCGGTGGCTGTGCTGGCCCCGGTGCTGCACCACTTGGCACATCTTTGGGTGCCGGGCGCGCATACGCCACCGGCGTTGCGCGGACTGTGGACGCAGTTGAACACCGATCCGGATTTCACCGCGGGACGGCGTGCCCTGATCGATCAGCTGCACAATCGGGTGCTGGTGGCAACACTTGATGCGGTGCGGCACACCAGGATCGGCACCGAGGACTACAGCGCGGATTAGCCGCCGCAGCGGCATCAGATTCGGAACCATCGCCGGACGAGCAGTGCGAAGAACAGCGAATTGAGCACGAGTCCGGCGTAGGCCTCGATGATCAGGAGTGTCCGTCCGGTGCCTCTGATGTCCTCGAGATCGCCGAGGCCGAGTGGATTCAAGTAGTTGATCAGGCACATGTGCAGCGCGGTCGGGATGGGCTGGCCATCGGTGGCCCACAGCGCGACTGTGCCGATGAGCAGCACGGCGGCGATCCAGCCGAGCAGCCGGAACGGCCGGAAACCGTAGCCGCACAGCACTTCCAGGGTCCAATGCGGGATACGCTTCCAGACCGGATAGACGGCGCGGCGGCGAGCCTGCGCCAAGGCGTGCCCGCAGCGGTCCTGTGCCTCGAAGTCCTCCTCGACACGGTGCAGTCCCACCGCGCGTTTGAAGGCCAGTACGGCATGTTGGGGCAGGTCGGCGGTGATCAGCGCGCGGCCGAGATGCTCATAGATTTCCGCGATCCGGATGTTCTGGGTGCGGCTCAGCCGTCGTGGTCCGCGGAATTCGACCTCGGCGGCGAGCAGAGCAGTCAAGGCGCGCAGTGATCGGTCACCGTCCGCGGCGGGGTCCCGCGCTACCGCGTAGATATGGGAGAAGACCAGGCTGTCGCCGGGCTGGGAAATCTTCACCGGGTCGTAGTCGAGTTCCAATGTCTCGACGTGGGTGTTGAAGGAGTCGAGTAGCCGCTGTTCGGATCCGGCTCCGGCCTGTTGGAAGTATTCGGCGATCTCGTCGACGTACCGGTCGGCATGTCGATCGATCAGCATGGTCATCGAATTGACCGCAGGTGGTAGTTGGGATAGGCCCGCGTATTCGGTCATCGTGTGTTCCCCCGGGTGCAGCCGTCGTGATCGACGTGATATCCACCATACCAACGTGATTCGACTATCAATCCGGCGCGCGACCACCCTTGAGCCACCGCTTGTCATTCGGTCCGGGGAACTGCGCGCTGGTCGGCCAGTGATCGATCCGATGCACCAGCACATCTCGCGGTTCATTTGCGCCGAAGTAGCGCTGTTCGTATCCGGCCCAGCGGAATCCAGCGTTCTTGTACAGCTTGACCGTGCGCTGATCGGTCGGTCGCACCGTGAGGTACACCGAATCCGCCTGTGCGGTGCGGCAACTCGTTACCGCCCGATCCAGCAGCGCCCGGCCGAGGCCGCGGTTGCGGTACTTCGGTGCGACCGCGAGACCCATTACCCAGCCGCGTCGGCGGGTGCCGACGCCGACGAGTGCGTAGCCGCGCACTCTGCCGCCGATTTCGGCCACCACCCAATCGGGTCCGTGCAGGTCGAACAGTTGTCGCAGCGTCACGTACGGGTAGCACAGCTCGCCGAAGTGTTCGCGCTCCAGCGCGGCGATATCGTCGAGATCCGCCAATCGCGCGGTCCGGAATACCGGTTCCCCCGCCCCCTTGGAGTTATCCAATGCTCACCTCTCCCGGTGTGAGTCTGCTGTCCAGCGTAAAGTCCCGACGCGGTCGCGGGGCCGAGACCGGCAAAGCGATGCCACCTCAGTCGCGGGTGTCCCAGCCCGATCGCTTTGTCGGCCGCCGTCGTTCACCGATGGGCTCGGATAGATGGCTGATCGACAAGGCGATCAGCACCAGCGCGATGCCGATCGTCCAGATCCACGAGCCGAGATCGGATTGAATCGCGACCACTCCGCTCAACGGCGCCGTGATGATCAACACCAGGAGTGCGACCCGGAACGGTGAGCGCCGGAATCGGCTCGATATCGAGAATGGTGATGCCTCGTAGAGCCCCAGACTGACCACGAAGAACGATCCGGCGATCACTCCGGCCGGGATGGATGCGCTGACGTAGGAGAAGGTGATCGGCAGCGAGATGAGAAACGGGTAGAAGCCACCGGATTCCGACAGCACATTCCCCGTGCGCATATAGACGTTGAAGGAGTTCGAGCGCAGTCTGGCGATATCGCCCGCGCTATTGGTGTAGATGACCAGCGCCATCGTTGTGGCGAGCGTCGAGGCCAACAACAGTGCGCGCACGAGACTCGGGAAATTGTCGGACGCGAGTGAGAAGCCGAAGAGGAAGGTCACCGCGGCCAGCACGGTGCCCGCGAAGGTGACACTGGTCGACACCTCGTCGGATTCCAGTCCCGCGAGATCGTCTCGATCGAATCGGCAGAACTCGAATGCTGGTCCGGTTGGAAGCTGCACGATCGATGTGATCACGTACTTCTCGTCGGAGAGCAGCCGATCCCAGTGCTCCTCGGATTCGGTGGGAACCAGGTACCGCTCATCGGGATCGAGGAAGTCGACGCGCAACTTGTGCTGGCAGTAGATGCGGTCGCGGCCGGCGCCGAAATAGCCGCGCATGATGGTTCGTGCGACGAAGCGCCGGGAGAACAGCAGCCGGAGCATGGCGTGGTTTTCCGGACTCGTCATGGTCGAGACGGAAGGCAGTTTGCCGTTGCCGGAACGCCGCAGCAGTGCCATCAGGTGGTCGAGCAGGCTGGCGCCGATGCCGCGTCCTCGCCAATCCTCGCGGACCGCAAGCGAACTGATGTAGACGTGGCTGACCGACGGCTGCTCGAAGTGGATGAAGCCGATGATCTTTTCGTCATCGTCCACCGAGACGAATATCCGGCCGCCGCTGACTCCGTCGCGCAGTTCGGATTCGGACGCGGGTTCGTGGTCCGGGTCGTTGGGTGGAAAGCATTGCGCATCCAGCGAATTCAGCTCGTCGAGATCGGATGCATTGGTGCTGCGGATGTATGCCATCTCGCCGGAGCCCCCCTCGTGCTGCCTACTGACTCGGCGTGATATCCACGATAGCAATGTGATTCGACCGTGGACGGCCGAATGCCGCGCTGGGGACCTCTTCCAGCGCGGCTTCGGGTCTATCGGGTGAGGTGGTTACACCTTGGCGTAGGCCAGGGAGGGGACGCGGGCCACGAATGAGGAACGCAGGTAGAAGAACCAGGTGACCGCGGCCATGACCAGGAAGGCGCCGGCGTAGGCCCAGAAGGCCGGGTTCATGCTGTGGAAGTTGATGTTGGACAGGCGAAGTGCCTGCTGGAGCAGGTAGCCGCCGGAGGCGCCGATCGCGCCGATGACACCGATCGCGGCACCGGCCTGGCGCTTGGCCGAGGCTGCGGCGTCGATGAGGTCGAGGCCGTGTTCGGAGGCGTACTTCTTGGCTTCGGCGTTGAAGATGGACGGGATCATCCGGTAGGTCGAACCGTTGCCGATGCCAGTCAGCACGAACAGCAGCAGGAATGCGACCAGGTAGAGCGGGAAGCTCTTCGCCTTCAGTCCGGCCATGATCAGCACAGACGCGATCGCCATACCGCTGAAGACATAGATGGTGATCTTGGCGCCGCCGACCTTATCGGAGATCCAGCCGCCGAACGGACGGCTGAACGAGCCGACCAGCGCGCCGAGGAAGGCGAGGTTACCGAGGGTGGTGATCCAGCCGATCTTGGCCAGATCCGGGAAGTTGGCCTTGATCAGCGTCGGGAAGGCGAAGGAGAAGCCGATGAACGAACCGAACGTGCCGATGTAGAGGAACGACATCACCCAGGTGTGCTTATTGGTCAGCGCCAGCTTGTAGGACTTGCCGTCGGCCTTGGCGGTGCTGATGCTGTCCATGTACCGCAGCGCGCCGAACACGGCGATCAGGATGAACGGCACCCAGACCAGCACCGACAGCGTGATGCCGAAGCGGTAGCCCGCGGCGTCCTTGGCCATGATGTGGGTGCCGAGGGTGATCAGCAACGGCAGCACCAACTGGGTCTGCGCCACACCGAGATTGCCGCCCGCGGCGTTGATACCGAGGGCCGCACCCTTCTTCCCTTCCGGGAAGAAGAACGAGATATTGGCCATCGAGGACGAGAAGTTACCGCCGCCGAAGCCGGCCAGCGCGGCCAGGATCATGAACACCCACATCGGGGTGCCCGGATGGTTGACGAAGTAGGCGAGGCCGAGCGTCGGGATGAGCAGCATGGCCGCACTGAACGCCGTGAACGCGCGGCCGCCGAACTTCGGAATGGCGAAGGTGTACGGAATGCGCAGTGCCGCACCGACAAGCGTCGGGGTAGAGGTCAGCAGCAGGGCATTGCTCACGGCGGTCGGGTTGCCCTTGCCGAGTCCGGCCAGGAAGTCGAAGCCCGCCAGGCCCATGCTGGTCACCACGGTGCCCCAGATGACCCATACGCTGAAGCCGAGATTCTCGGCGAAGACGGAGAAGATCAGGTTCTTGCGGGCGGTGAATTTACCACCCGATTCCCAGAATTCGGTGTTGTCCGGCTCCCAGTGATCCAGCCAGCGCCCCTTTTGCTGGTGCGTGAATGTTGGGGTTTCCGACTGCTGGCCGGTGGCAGCTACTGCGGCAGTCATCGGCTTCCTCTCGATCTGGCTCGGTGGGTTCGCCGAGCTACGGTCGAGACAAAGGTAGGAGCCGGTTGTTGCGTGTGAATGGCCCCGAGTGACGTTCCCGGCAAATCCGACTCACACGGCCGCCAGCCGATCGGTGACCTGTTGGTTACCTGGTCGGGTGCAAGGGTTTCGGTCGATCGACCAGAAGCCTACCGGTCCGGATATTCGGCGATCAGCGAGGCGAGGAAGCAGCGCGCGGCCTGAGCCGCTTGTTCCGGGTCGCCATCGATGACGGCCTGCACCAATTCATTGTGTTCCGCATCGTAGGCGTCGTCGGATTTCGCGGATCGCGCCCGGATCACCTGTTCGAGAATCGGCAGCAGTGAATCGTAGAACTCCAGGTATACCGCGTTATGGCTGGCGACGACGATCGCGCGGTGCAGTTCCACATCGGCTTCGATGGCCGCGACATTCTGCTCATCCCAGTGCTGCTGGCTGCGTTCGGCCAGCAGGCGCCGCAGATTCGCGATATCGGTCTCGTCGCGTCGGCGCGCGGCCAATGCCGCGGCATTGGTGTCCAAGGCCATGCGCAGCTCCAGCACGTCGCGCTCCTCCGCATCGGCGAAGTACTTCGCGAGGGTGCCGCCGACTTCCGAGGCCGCGATGACATAGGTGCCCGAGCCTTGGCGACGCTCCAGCATCCCGGCGTGGACGAGCGCTTGCACCGCCTCGCGCACCGTATTTCTCCCGGTTCCGGTGAGCTCGGTCAGCTCCGGTTCGGTGGGGATGCGAGAGCCGATAGGCCAACGGCCGGAACGAATTTCGGCACGCAGCTGCTCGGTTACCTGGGCAATGAGGCTGGTCCGCCGGACGGGTTGCACGGCATCAGAGTACCGCCCATCACAAATCCTTGCCTCCGATCATCGGGTCATC
Organism: Nocardia sp. NPDC052112; assembly: GCF_040680135.1. NCBI lineage: Bacteria > Bacillati > Actinomycetota > Actinomycetes > Mycobacteriales > Nocardiaceae > Nocardia > Nocardia sp. NPDC052112. The sequence continues at coordinate 11,595 of NZ_JBFAWD010000028.1, forward strand.
CTATGATTTCGCGGTGACTGCAACTCTCCCGGAAATCGAGACTCGCCCGGAATACGTCCGGGCCGAGCGGCGCAAACGTGCACTGACGGAAGGCCGACTGCTCGTCCTCGCCGCCATTGTGATGTCCGCGCTCACCCTCCGGGTCGCCGTCACCGCATTCTCGCCGCTGGCCGAGCGCATCGGCGCCGATATCGGGTATTCGACGGCCGTCATCGGTGTCTTCGGCATGATCCCGACGCTGATGTTCGCGGTTTCGGGTCTGCTCACCCCGCTTTTCGTCAGGCGAATCGGGTTGGAGCGCACCGCACTCGTCGCGATGCTGATGGCCGGACTCGGCATGCTGATCCGGGCCGTGGTCGGCGGCACGGCCGAACTGCTGATCTTCTCCGCGCTGGCCCTCGGCGGTATGGGCATCGGCAACGTAGTGATTCCGCCACTGGTCAAGCGGTACTTCCCGGACCGGCTCGCGGTGGTCAGCTCGCTGTACATCACCATGGTCCAGCTCGGCACCGTGGTGCCCGCGCTGATCGCGGTGCCGGTTGCCGAGGCACACGGCTGGCGGATCTCCTTGGGGCTGTGGGCAATCCTCGGCTTCGCGGCCGCGCTGCCGTGGCTCGGTGTGCTGCGCGATCGCCGCGGCCACGATCGAATCGACAGCACCGCGCTGCCGCCGCGAACGCAGGAGCCCAAGGGCAAGGTGTGGCGTTCGCCGGTGGCTTGGGGCATGGCGGGCATGTTCGGCATGACCTCGCTCACCACCTACGCGATGTTCACCTGGCTGCCGAAGATCCTGTCCGAGGCCGGTGCGAGTGCCGCATTCGGCGGGACCATGGTCGGTGTGTTCGCGCTGGTCGGTCTGGTGTCGGCGCTCACCGCGCCGACGGTGGTCGCGCGGTTCCGCAATCCGTTCCCGTTCGTAGTGGGTTGCGCCGTCTTCTTTTTCACCGCATTCGCCGGACTGCTGATCGCGCCGATGAGTGCGCCGCTGCTGTGGGTCGTCTTGCTCGGCCTCGGCCCGAGCACCTTCCCGATGGCACTGACGCTGATCAATATGCGCACCAGGACCCCACAGGGTTCGGCCGCGCTGTCGGGCTTCACCCAGGGCGTCGGATACGCGGTGGCCTGCGTCGGTCCGGTGCTGTTCGGCATGCTGCACGACGCGACCGACGGCTGGTCCGCGCCGTTCGCGATGCTCGTCGTCGCGGTGCTGGTGCTGCTCATCGGCGCCTGGCAGGCCTGCAAGCCGCGCATGCTCGAAGACACCTGGAAATAGGGCAGTTCTCGCTTCGGCGAATTTCTCACCGTTCGAGTTGCGAGGTTGTGCGGGGGCGAGGATGCTGTGCGCGTCACACCTCACCGGTCCGCAATTCGAAGATCGGCTCTTCGTGACGCGCCGAAACCGGTGTGTCACATGCCCGAAACATTTCGTTGAAACTCACCCGGCACTCCCGGTAATCGTGAGCAACCGTTGATTTGACGGTCATTTGGGGCAGCATTTCGGCAATACCTGTTTCCTACCGTGGGGCTAACCGATTTTGGGAGGCCCCTGTTGAGCACGCTGACGCGTAACCACAACATCGAGCATTGGGATGCCGAGGATGTCGCGGCCTGGGAGGCCGGTGGCAAAGACGTTGCCAAGCGGAATCTGATCTGGTCGGTATTCGCCGAGCATGTCGGGTTCTCGGTGTGGTCTATCTGGTCGGTCATGGTGCTGTTCATGCCCACCGATAAGTTCGGTATCGATCCGGCGGGCAAGTTCTTCCTGGTGGCCGTGCCGACCCTGGTCGGCGCGATTCTGCGCATTCCGTACACCGTGGCCACCGCGCGCTTCGGCGGTCGCAACTGGACCATCTTCAGTGCGACGCTGCTGCTCGTTCCGACGCTGCTCACGCTGTACTTCATCAATCAGCCGGGCACCTCGTACACGACCTTCCTGGTCGTGGCCGCATTCGCCGGATTCGGCGGTGGCAACTTCGCCTCCTCGATGACGAATATCAATGCCTTCTACCCGCAGCGGTTGAAGGGTTGGGCGCTCGGGCTGAACGCGGGCGGCGGAAATATCGGCGTACCCGTCATCCAGCTGGTCGGTTTGCTGGTCATCGCCACCGTTGGCAACGGCTATGCCTCGCTGATCTGCGCGATCTACCTCGTGCTCGTCGCGCTCGCCGGGGTCGGCGCTGCGCTGTACATGGACAACTTGAAGAACCAGAAGGCCGATCTCTCCTACATGATCACGGCGCTCAAGGTGCCGCAGTCCTGGGCGATCGCCTTCCTCTACATCGGCACCTTCGGTTCGTTCATCGGCTACAGCTTCGCCTTCGGGCAGGTGCTGCAGATCAGCTTCAAGGCCGGTGGCGATACGGTCGCGCAGGCCGCACTGCATGCCGCGCAGATCGCCTTCATCGGCCCGCTGCTCGGTTCGCTGGCCCGGCCGTACGGCGGCAAGTGGGCCGACCGGATCGGCGGCAGCCGGGTCACGCTGTACACCTTCGCCGTGATGACCGCGGCCGCGGTGCTGGTGGCCGTGGCGAGCACCGCGGGTGACCGCAGTGGCGGCGTGCCGAGCGGTGCCGCGATGACGGCGCTGGTGGCCGGATTCATCGCGCTGTTCGTGGTATCGGGCATCGGCAACGGCGCGGTCACCAAGATCATCCCGTCGGTCTTCGACGCCAAATCCAAGAGCCTGGACGCGAGTCCGGCCACCCGGGCCGCCTGGTCGCAGAACACCTCCGGTGCCCTCATCGGTTTTGTCGGCGCGATCGGGGCGCTCGGCGGTGTCGCGATCAACCTCGTCCTGCGCTCCTCCTATGCCTCGACCAAATCGGCGACCACCGCGTTCTGGGTCTTCATGGCCTTCTACGTGGCCTGCGCCGCGGTGACCTGGCTGGTGTTCCTGCGCCGCCCGCGCGGCGTGGTCGACTCCGAGGTCGTCGTGGAGGCCGAGGCGCTCGTGCTCGAAGCCGAGGCAGGCAACCCGTCCCAGTCCACCAGCACGTCGGCCCGAGCCTGACGCCGAATCACCAACGGAGGACAGTCATGAACTCGACAGTCGACCCCACCCAGCGCAAGACCGTCGTGGTCGTCGGCCACGGCATGGTCGGGCACCGGTTCGTGGAGGCGCTGCGGTCCCGGGACGAGGCAGGCCAGTGGCAGGTCGTCATCCTCAGCGAGGAGCAGCTGCCCGCCTATGACCGCGTCGGGCTCTCGTCGTATGTCGGCAACTGGGATGCCGCCGCGCTGGCGCTGCCCGGTAACGAATACGCCGGTGACGAGCTGGTCGAGCTGCGCCTCGGCCAGTCCGCGCAGTCCATCGACCGCGACGCGCGCAAGGTGACCACCTCGGCGGGCGACACCATCGCCTACGACGCGCTGGTGCTGGCAACCGGTTCGTACCCGTTCGTGCCGCCGGTGCCGGGTCACGATCTGCCGGAGTGCTTCGTTTACCGCACCATCGATGACCTGGACGGCATCCGCGCGGCCGCCGCCGCGGCCGGACCCGGTGCGGCCGGTGTGGTCGTCGGTGGTGGTCTCCTCGGTTTGGAGGCGGCCAACGCGCTGCGCCTGCTCGGTATGACGCCGCATGTGGTGGAATTCAACCCCCGGCTGATGCCCGCACAGGTCGACGAGGGGGGTGGCGCCATCCTGGAGACGCTGGTCACCGATCTCGGGCTGCAGGTGCACACCGGTGTCGGCACCGCATCGATCGAGACCGTCGCGGACGCGGAATCGGCTGAGCGCCTGAAGGTTACGCTCTCCGACGACACGGTGATCGACGCCGGACTCGTGGTCTTCTCCGCCGGTGTCCGCCCGCGCGACCAGATCGCCCGCGACAGCGGTATCGAGGTCGGCCCGCGCGGTGGCATCGTCACCGACCTCGGTCTGCAGACCTCGGATCCGAATATCTACGCGATCGGCGAATGCGCTGCGGTGGAAGGTGTTTGCTACGGCCTGGTCGCCCCCGGCTACACCACCGCCGAGATCGTCGCGGACCGAATGCTCGGTGGTGCGGGCGAATTCCCCGGCGCGGATATGTCGACCAAGCTGAAGCTGCTCGGCGTCGATGTCGCCAGCTTCGGCGATGCGCACGGCACCACCGAGGGCGCGCTATCGGTCGTGCTGCACGACGCCGCCAAGGGCACCTACGCCAAACTCGTCGTCTCCGATGACGCGCAGATCCTGCTCGGCGGCATCCTGGTCGGTGACGCGACCGCATACTCGGCACTGCGTCCGCTGGTCGGACGTCCGCTGCCCGCCGAACCGGCCGCATTGATCTCGCCCGCCGGTGCCGAACTCGGTGCCGACTCGCTGCCCGACGATGCCCAGATCTGCTCCTGCAACAACGTTTCCAAGGGTGCGATCTGCGGGGCCATCGCCGAGGGCGCCTGCGATATTCCGGGCATCAAGAAATGCACGTCCGCCGGAACCTCGTGCGGCGGTTGCGTTCCCATGCTCAAGAAACTGCTCGAGCAGTCCGGCGTGGAAATGTCCAAGGCGCTCTGCGAGCACTTCACGCAGTCGCGGGCCGAACTGTTCCAGATCGTCCAGGTCACCGGCATCCGCACCTTCTCGGGCCTGATCGCCAAGTACGGCACGGGCACTGGCTGCGATATCTGCAAGCCGACGGTCGCCTCCATCCTGGCCTCCACCTCCAGCGAGCACATTCTCGACGGTGAACAGGCCGCACTGCAGGACACCAACGACCACTTCCTGGCGAATCTGCAGAAGAACGGCACCTACTCGGTGGTGCCGCGGATGCCCGGCGGTGAGGTCACCCCGGATCAGCTGATCACCATCGGACAGATCGCCAAGGAATTCGGCCTCTACGTCAAGGTGACCGGTGGTCAGCGCATCGACCTGTTCGGCGCCCGCGTCGAACAGCTGCCGCTGATCTGGCGGCGCCTCGTCGATGTCGGCATGGAATCCGGGCATGCGTACGGCAAGTCGCTGCGCACCGTGAAGAGCTGCGTCGGCTCCACCTGGTGCCGCTACGGTCAGCAGGATTCGGTCGGTATGGCCGTATTGCTGGAGAAGCGCTACCGCGGCCTGCGTTCACCGCACAAGCTGAAGCTGGCCGTCTCCGGTTGCGCCCGCGAATGTGCCGAGGCACGCGGCAAGGACGTCGGTGTGATCGCCACCGAACACGGCTGGAACCTGTATGTCGGCGGCAACGGTGGTCTCACCCCGAAGCATGCGGTGCTGCTCGCCGGTGATCTCGACGACGAGACGCTGATCAAATACATCGACCGGTACCTGATGTTCTACATCCGCACCGCCGACCGGCTGCAGCGCACCGCGCCGTGGCAGGAGGCGCTGGAGGGTGGCATCGATTACCTCAAGCAGGTCGTGTGCGAGGACAGCCTCGGAATCGCCGATGATCTGGAGGCGGCCATGGCTCAGCATGTCGCCGGTTACCGCGACGAATGGGCCGCGGTGCTCGAGGACGACGAGAAACTGTCGCGTTTCGTGTCCTTCGTCAATGCACCGGAAGCGGCCGATCCGACCATTTCGTTCGATGAGACCGGGGAGCGGAAGGTGCCGGTGCTGCTCGGCATGCCGGAAATCCCGGTTGCCACACGCGGGCAATAGCCGCTTAACCCCGAAGAAACAGGGCGCCGGTACCAATGGGTAAGGCGTTTGGAGGATGACACCGATGACCGTGATGGACACCCCCGGCATTGCCACAGCTACCAGCACGGGTTGGACGCAGGCGTGCCGACTCGACTACCTGATTCCCGGCCGCGGCGTCGCGGTGTTGCTGAAAGGTGGCCGCCAGGCCGCCCTGTTCCTGCTGACCGACGGCACCCTCGCCGCGGTCGGCAATATCGACCCGATCGGCCGGGCGGCCGTGATGTCGCGCGGGATCGTCGGTGACCGCGGCGGTATTCCGGTCGTGGCCTCGCCGCTGCTGAAGCAGGCGTTCTCACTGCTGGACGGGCACTGCCTGGACGACGATTCGGCGACGCTGCCGGTATACGCGGTGCGCGTCGAGGACGGCATCGTTTCGGTTTCCAATGAGCCGGTCGATGCCGGGCTCGTCGCCACGGACGGTGGATAGGCATGACGACGATCGATACGGGCGCCTGCCTGGCCGGTTTCACGGTCGGCGTCACGGCCGCCAGGCGGGCCGACGAGTTCGCCACGCTGCTCACCCGACGGGGCGCCGGTATCATTGCCGCTCCCGCCATCCGGATCATCCCGCTGGCCGATGACAACGAATTGGAGCGGGTGACCCGTGAGATCGTGGCCGATCCGCCGCAGATCGTGGTGGCCACCACCGGCATCGGATTCCGCGGCTGGATGGAAGCGGCCGAGGGCTGGGGCATTGCCGAGGATCTGCGGCTGACGCTGTCGTCCACCAGGATGCTGGCGCGCGGGCCGAAGGCCAAGGGTGCCATCCGCGCCGCCGAACTGCGCGAGGAATGGTCGCCCGCGTCCGAATCGTCGGCCGAGGTGCTCGACCACCTGCTCGCCGAGGGCGTGGAGGGCGTGCGGATCGCGGTCCAATTGCACGGCGCGACAACCGAATGGGAGCCCGTACCCGACTTCTGTGAGGTATTGCGTTGTGCCGGTGCGGATGTCGTTCCGGTGCCGGTGTATCGCTGGGTGCCGCCGGATGATCAGGGACCGATGGACAACCTGATCGAGGCCATCATCACCTCCAGCCTGGACTGCGTGACCTTCACCAGTGCGCCCGCGGTGGCGTCGATGTTGATGCGCGCCAAGGCAACCGGGCTGCTGGAGGGTGTGCTGCACGCGCTGCGCGGACGGGTGCTGCCCGCCTGCGTCGGACCGATCACCGCGGCTCCGCTGGAGGAACTGGGTGTGGCGACGTCGATGCCCGGACGAGCGCGCCTCGGTGCGCTGGCCCGGCACGTCGCCGAGGAATTGCCGCGGCGCGCCAATCGGATTCAGGCCGCCGGACACGCCATCAGCGTGCGCGGGGCATGCGTGGTGGTCGACGGTTCGGTGCGTCAACTCGCGCCCGCGCCGATGGCCTTGATGCGATCGCTGGCGCGCCAGCCCGGCCGGGTGGTGTCCCGGGAGGATCTGCTCGCGGCACTGCCCGGCGGCGGTGACGACACCCATGCCGTGGAGACCGCCATCGCCCGACTGCGCGCCGGGCTCGGCACCCCGAAAGCCATTCAGACCGTAGTCAAACGGGGCTACCGACTGGCGCTGGACGCCGCCGATTGCGCCGACGACTTTCCACGTACCGTCACCAACGGCCGTGCGCCGGTGGCGGGCATCGGTTCTCCCGCCCGCGCGCCGAGGTACGTACAGACTGCGGGGAGCTGGTGACGGCTCCGGCCCTGGTCCTGGTCGCACACGGCACCAGGAGCACCAGGGGTGTGCAGATGATCGCCGCGCTCGCGGAGGCGGTGACACGAGAGCTCGGGGGCACGGCAGCCGGCGGAGCCGGTGGTGAGTACGGCGTCGCGATTTCGGGGCGCGACGCCGATACTTCCGCGGTTTGTGCACAGCGCGCCGTCGCTCGCGGGCCGGAGGCCATCGAGAAGCCTTGGGTGCGTACCGCTTTCGTGGATGTGCTCGGTCCATCGCCGTCCGAAGTGCTGCGGGATCTCACCGATGCCCGAGGGGAATCGGTTCCCGCCGTGGTGGTTCCGGCGTTTCTCGCATCCGGATATCACGTCTACCAGGATGTGCCGCGCGAGGTGGCCGAGAGCGGTCATCCCGAGGTCGCGGTGACACCCGCGATGGGACCGGATCCGGCATTAGCCCGCATCATGGCCATGCGGCTGCGTGCCGTGGGCTGGCGCCCAGGTGACGCCGTCGTCTTCGCGGCCGCCGGATCCTCGGATGCCCGTGCGCGCCAGGATGTTCGGCGTGCGGCGGGCATGCTGGCCGAACATCTGGGTGTCCCGGTTCGCATCGGCTATGTCGCCACCGGAACCCCACGCGTGCCGGAAGTCGTTGCCGAACTTCGTGAGTCGGGTGCGCGGCGCGTGTTCATCGCCTCGTATCTGCTGGCCCACGGCCTGTTCCAACAGCGTCTGCACGAGGCCGGAGCCGACGGTGTCGCCGAACCGATCGGTGTTCACCCGGCGGTCGTCCGTCTGATCGCCGACCGCTATCGGGACGCCGTCCGAGAGCTGATGCGTGCCAGCGCCTTTCCTGTAGAGGTCAGCGGGGCGTAGCACCCGCGCGATCCGACACGAATTCGCCGACCGCGCGGTGAGCCGATGGCCGAAGTCGCCCGCGTCGGCGCACACAGCGTCCGGTAGAGACTGGGATCGTGGCGGCGCGCATCTTTTGTCGCGCCGCGCACGAATTCGCGGGATAAAGCATGCGTGACGGGTGAATTGGTGCGCAGCCCGGCGCATAACGGGGGCGATCGGTGATCGTCGGGCGATTGGTGATCAGCGGCGCGACGTTGTCAGGCGCGGCACTTGCAGGCTGTTACTGGATCTGGATACCGGCGATGCTCTGGGCGTTCTGCTGCTCCTGCTCGGTGATCCGCTGGACCGACACCTTGATCGTGTCGCGGATCAACTTCACCACCTCGATGTGCTCGGCGAGTGCGGAGTCGACATCTCCGTCGCCGCCAATGGCTTTCTCGCCCAGCATTTTTGCCAGCTGGTCGGCGCATTCGAATCTGCCTAGACCGGTGACGGTGTCCATGCGCTTGAGCAGACCCCGGCAATCTTCATAGATTTGAATCTGTTTCTCGCAGGCCGCGTAGCAGTCGTTTGCAACTGATGGGTCAAGAGTCAGCCGACCCGCTTGCGCTTCATCCGCGAGATACCGCCAGCGGGTGATTTCTGCGTCCATGGACATAGCGGCCCCCATTGTCGCTCGGTCACTGTGGCAACAATGGAACCACAATCTCGGCAACCGCGGTAGCGCGGTCACACGGTGCCACTGGACTGCTTGCTTCCTGCTTCAACACCGTCACCAAGAACGCGCCCTGCTTGGCTGGAAACAAAAGATTGCACTGGTCACCACGCTTGTCAGCCGCTGGTCGGTACGAGACGCCGGCACGCCCCCCGACGTTGACAGGGACGAATTCGGCGTTGGCTTCCTTCCTCTTGTAGTCCTCCACGGTGTGGATGGTGGACCACACGTCGACGTCGAATGTTCGCTCGGGCTTCGTGTCGTGACCACCGCACAGCTTGAATCCCGGTTCTTGGGTGCCGCCGATATCAGAACTCAGCGTGGATGGGTCGACGCCCATCCTCCGCCAAACATCCTGGGGGATCTGGCAGGGGTCCCACAGCGCCGCCGTAGCGGCTGTAATGTCGGTAGTGGGAGTCGTGCTCGCAGTGGGCGTGCCTTTGGTGGTCGACCCGCAGCCCCCGATCAAGAGAACCACCCCCGCCAGAACCGCGATGACCGTTGTTGCTCGCTGTCGCACCTATACCCCTCCATTCGGCATCCACGGGCCGCATCACAGTGTAGGTCAGGCTCATGGCACCCGGAATGTCCGACAAGCGCAGGCGCATACGGCACGGCGCTGGTCAGGTTGATATCGATTACGTCGGTTTCGTGCAGGTCGTCATACTCGATGAGCCAGCCGTCCGCACCCACCGCACACAGTGAGCCGTCCGCGAGCTCGCACAGCGTGGCGCTATTGGTAGGAGCCAGTTCGAGCTTGCGTCGGGTGTCTTCGTGGAAGGCGGTGAGCAGTGCCTCTACGGTGGGGGTGATTTCGTCTTGGTGGGGTTCGATCTCATCCATCTGCGCTGTGCCCCAACGAGTTGGGGAGATCCGCCGCGTGCAGAAGCGCGGTCCAGTAGTCATTGCGCAGCACGTCCCAGAGGTCGTCGTGCGCGGGCAGTAACTCGCGCGCGTCGGCCAGATCTGGATATACGTCGAACAGGATGGTTCCGGGCTGTGCCTCGGGAAGCGGCGTCCGCGACGGGAGCCGGTGCGCGGTGAACGACTCGCGGGGGAACTGCACCCGCAGTACCCGCGCGGAACTACGGATCAGCTGCCACACCGCAATCTTGTTACCGCACCGAGTTCGGGTGGTACGCAACATATCTCGCCGCATCACTTCACCTCGTGGCTGGCACGCCCGATGTCGGGGGAATCGACACCCCGGCACCGGGACGACTCGGTAGGCGCGGGCTGGTTTGCCCACTCGTGAATCGCATCGGCAAATAACTCGACTACATCGGCCGACGCACCGAAGTAGCCACGGGGCGGCCCGATGAACGGATCTCGTTGGGGAAGATCATGGTTCGGCGTCTGCCGACTTTCCCGACCTCGATGGTTGAAGGTGCGTGCCTGGCCCTGACTACTCTCGCCCCACGCGAACAGCCGCCCCGTCGGAAACTGTGGCCGCAGGTGCCCCTCATCGTCGGGTTCAACGGTTTCCAGCTGCACCCGGTAGCCGGGGCTCCATTGCTGAAGGGCCGCGACGAACTGCACGATCACCTCGGCAGGGGCGGTGTAGGTGGCGGCGGGTTGTCCTGGCCCGGTGCGGAATTCGACCCGGATCAGGACCCGTTGCGGAAGTTTCGGTATATCCAATGCTCGCCCCCTTGGTATGCCCGGTTGGTGGCATCAACCTTGGTTGCCTGCAAGCTGATGGAAGGACAGGGAAGGGACAGCAAGACACCACCCGACCGTCGGTCTACGCTCGGGTGATGGGGAATCATGCAGGCGAAGCCGTCGCGAACGAGCGCAAGATAGCCGGACTGACGCAACGCGCATTAGCGACCCGCACCAACTACTCGCTGTCGATGGTCAAGGCGGTGGAGCAGGGCAGGGAACCGGCGTCACCCGGTTTCCTGTCGGCCGTGGCGAAGGTGTTGCGTATTACCCCGGAGCAGTTGACCGGCGCGCCCTACGCCGATGGGAAACCCCTCTCAGATGCCGTGAACAACCTCGCGGTGCTACTCGCCGAGGGGCGGTACGCCCGCGCCACTGAACCCGGTGATCTTGCCGAGATAGAAACCGACCTGGCTGCGGCGCAACAGTTGTATCGCGGCGACCGCACCCGCCAAACCATCGAAGTACTGCCCGGTGTCATCCGGCGGATACACGGCGCGGTGCGGGAGGAAACCGGCGATCGGCAAGCCCACGCCTACACGCTGTTGACCTCAGCGTATGTGCTCGCGGAATGGTCGGTGCGGCGCACCGGGCATTTGATGCTCGCGCTTCCCGCGCTGGATCTGGCCGATATGTACGCCCCGTACGCCGACGACCCGAACTATGCGGCGTTCTCGGCATTAGCGCGTGCCCGCCTGCTCACCCACTACGGAGAAGCTGGTGTCGCTGCCCATTTGGTCGCCACGGCCATCGCTGCCGCCGACGAGACCCATGTGGGGCATGTGATGGCCGGATACTCCCATCTCGCGGGGGCGATCAATCAGGCTCGCACCCTCGACTACGCCGGGGCGCTGGATCACGTGATGGCGGCCCGCGACTACGCCCGCCGCACTGGGGAAACAGATCTGTACATGACGGCGTTCGGTCCGTTGAATGTCGAGATCCACTCCCACGCAATCGAGTTGGAAGCGGGCGACCCGAACAAAGCCGCCATCGAGGGAGCGAAAATCACCTACTCGGCCGACTCCGCGCCGACCAGGGTCGCGCACCACTGGCAGGACAACGCCCGAGCCTGGTTGATGTCCGGGAAACCAGATAGGGCGCTCGCGGCGTTGAACAAGGCTCGCGCCGCCGCACCCCAACAGACCCGGCTGCATCCCTCGGTGCGGGAAACCGTGTACGGGATCGCATCGGCGCAGCGACGGCAGTCGGATGGGTTACTGGGGTTCGCGTCGTGGCTTGGAGCGACGCTGTAAATCACGCACCCCTGTGGCGATTGTCCCGGTCGCTCATCTTCGCGCCGTCCGAATGGGATGCGTTCACCGCTGGCGTGAACGGTGGCGAATTCGAGCGCCCCTAACGCAATTCGAGGCATGCGCCCCGCCTGAGCCAGTGCTCAGGCGGGGCGTTCCTTATGTACCGCTCATGGCGCGTTATTCCAATCGCCGACCGATAAGCCGTAGCACGGCGTAGCAAGAATGCTACACTGAATTCATGTCTCAGCCTGAGCGGGTTTCGGTGCGTGAACTACGCAATCACGTCAGTGAGGTGCTGCGGCGAGTCGAGGCGGGGGAGACCCTCGAAGTCACCGTGAACGAACGTCCGGTCGCCCTGTTGGTGCCTCGCCGCGAGCGCCCGGCTACCGTAGCGACGCGGGCATTCTTCGCTGATCTGCCGCTCGCTGATCATGGCTTGCGTGATCAACTTGCGGATGAGTTGACCGAGACCACCGACGACACCGCAGGTCCGTGGCGGTGAGTGAGCGCATGACGATCGGCCTGCTCGACACGTCGGTATTTATCGCGCGCGAAAGTAACCGCCGCATCGACATCGACCTGCTTCCGGAGGAATCGGCGGTCAGCGTGGTCACCTTCGCTGAATTGCGGTGGAGTGTGCTGATGTCCGTCGATGATGGGTCTCGTTCCCGCAGGCTGGATACCTTGACGGCAGCGCAACGCTTGCAACCGATTCCGATCGATGAGCGAGTGGCGGCGGCGTGGGCGCTGCTGCGGCAGCGGCTGAAGGCGGCAGGGACGAAGATGGAGATCAACGATTCGTGGATTGCCGCGACTGCGATGGCACACGGATGGCCGGTAGTCACTCAGGACACCGGGTTTCCCTCTGCCGTACCGGAGTTGACTGTCATTCAGGTGTAGCCGGGCGGCCCCCGGGGTTCGCTCAGGCGGATCGGCTGGGGGTGCAGGTGAAGGAGGCGCGGTAGGTGGTTGGGGAGGCCTACGTGGCGGATCATGTGCTGGCGCAAAGATTCTGCGGAGCCGATGCCGCTGTGGCGGGCGACCGTGTCCATGGGCAGGGTGGTGGTGGATTCGAGGAGTTCGCGGGCGCGCTGAATGCGTTGGTGCAGTAGCCATTTCTGGGGGCTGAGGCCGGTTTCCTCGTGGAAGCGGCGAGTCGGGGTGCGCACACTGGTGGCCAGATCGTCCAGGGCCGGGGGGTGTCGTGGCTGTTGCACTATTGTCAATGGTCCGATGCCATCGGCTGGGTGTTTACAGCGGTGCGGAGCGCCACCAAGCGAGGAGTTCGTCCGCGCGATGATATTTCCAGGAGGAAGAATTTATCGCGCATTCTTTCAGGGGCAAGTAGCTAGCGCCTCACCAAACAGGAACGTGTTCCTTCCCATGTGTGAGGAACCGATGGTTCGTGGTTTCTACTTGCGGGCGTGTCTTGCGATCCCACAAAGTCCGTTCGACAGTCCGTTGGCCACGAACCCGGGAACAAACCGAATGGATCGGACGAAAACACCACCAAGGGTGCCAGGGGGCTGACACGGCAGCGGTACGCGCGGGTATGGCGGGCCGCAGGCGAAATTGCCTCGGCCGCAGTGGTTTTGATGCTGGTGGCCGGGGTGGCCGCGGCAGAGCCGCCGACTTCTGGTCCGGACCTCGGCCCGCCGGGCGGGTACCAAGCACCCGCGGAGAACACTGGTCAATCCGCCCGGCCGACGGTCGATCGGATCGAGCCGATCACCGACCGATGGCTGCGGGTGTTCGTACAGTCGCCGGCGATGCACCGTGTCGTGCAGGTGCAGGTGTTGCTGCCCGCGCATCGCGACCGGCCGCGGCCGACGGTGTACCTGCTCGACGGGCGTGGTGCTCCGGAGAATGCCAGCAGCTGGACCGAGCATGGGCGTGCGGTGGAGTTCTTCGCCGACAAGGATGTCAATGTCGTGTTGACCACCGGAGGACCGGCGAACCTCTACACCGACTGGCAACGCCGCGACCCCGTCCTTGGTACCAACAAGTGGGAAACCTTCCTCACCCGTGAGTTGCCCCCGTTGATCGATGCGCACTTCGAGGGCAACGGCCGCAAGGCCATCGAAGGGGTGTCGATGGGCGGCGAGGCGGCGATGATGCTCACCGTCCGCAACCCGGGCCAGTATCGGGCGGTAGCCGCGCACAGCGGCTGCTATACCGTCGCCTCCGGCGCCGGACAGGCCCAGGCCCGCGCCATCGTCAAAACCTACGGCGGCAATCCCGACAACATGTTCGGCCCACCTGATGATCCCGACTGGCTCGCCCACGACGTCATGACTCACGCCGACGCCCTGCGCGGCACCGCGATCTACCTGTCTTCGGGCAGCGGGATCCCTGGCGAGCACGACGTGCTGGGGCAAGGCGACCTGCCCGACGACATCACCGTCGGCGGACCGCTGGAAGCCGGCGCCTACGCCTGCGGCTCTGCCCTCGCCAATCGGCTCGCGCGACTGCAGATTCCCGCGACGGTGAACCTGCGCCCCACCGGAACCCACTCCTGGCCGTACTGGACCGATGAACTGGTTCGGTCCTGGCCCACCCTCGCCGAGGCGCTCTACACCAACAACTGAACGAAGACCCGCCCGCCGCGGTCGGTGTCTGATGCGCGCGGGCAGCGACCTCGACCGCCCGCGCAACCTCGTCGGAATCGGCGGCGATATTCGACGTAGCTCATGGCGGCGGGTGCGCAGCATGTCGGACAGGGTCTTCGTGTCGGCCTTATCGTCCTCGGCCCCCGACAGCGACAGCAGTTCCCGATGTCGCGCAGCAGTTTTCGGGCTGACCCTGTCCACCTGGTAGCCGGCCGCGACCAGTGCCCGCACCCACGGATCGCGATCGGTCTCGGTGCACACCAGCACTTGCCCGAGATCGGAACCCCGCGGCAGGAACCCGGCGATCAGCTCATGCCCTCGACGCCCTCGGGCAGCCTGGCTGCCTTCAGGGTCTTACCTTGTTCGTCTTGCACCGCCACCTCATGGCCGATCCTCGGCCCGACCGTCTCCGACGAACAGCACGTATGCTCCTGAATCCGCCTCGTTCGGTTGTCAGCAGCCGAGGGAAAACTCAACGCCCTAATGGGCCGGTGCTCGCGCCGCTGTGGAAACAACTCCACGACTATCAGTTACTGCGTTGCGGGGCCCGGGTGATCGAGCTCGGCGCCGGCACCGGATCGGCAACCGGGCCGATGCTTCAGGCTGGCGCCTCGGTCACCGCCGTCGAGCCTGGGCCAGCCCTTGCCGCCCGCCTGCACCGCCGCTGGCCGGAAGCCACCATAGTCATCGACAGCGCTGAGACCGCACCCGTTGCCGCCAGCCGCCTTCGACCTCGCTGTCGCGGCGCCGGCAGTCCATTGGTTCGACCTCGAGGTGGTGCTGCCGAGACTTCATCGAACGTTGGTGCCCGAAGGCCATTTCGCCGTCTGGAGGAACGCCTTCGGTGATCCATCGGCCGTCCTCACCCCGTTCCGGCAACGGGTCGCGGAGATTACCGCGCGCCGCGGTGACCGATCACCACCGCGCAGACCAGCCGAACTCGATACCGACGATTGGGTCGACCGGTTGACCAGCAGGCGGCATTTCGTCGCCACCCACGTCGAACAGTTCTCCTGGACAATCGAACTGAGCACCGAGCAGATCCACGATCTGTTCACCACTCAGAAGTCGCGGCCAAATCTCGGGCGCCAACTATGTGGCGGCCGCGAATCATTCGTGCCGTGCGACGATCTCTCGAAGGTTGGCCAGCGCGGCTTGTTGTTCCGTATCGTCCGCGTACCAGCCAAACCAGGCTCGGTCCCTGATGATGTCTTCGGGAGTGAATTCCTGGGCGAACTGGTACACCTGAAGGCAAGTATCGAACCCGCATTCATCGAAGAGGACCAAGCCCTCGCTGCGGCAATAGTCGACCACTCCGTCGGCGATGCGCCATCGCTGGCCGTCGTACCAGAAGACGCCGCCTGCGAGATGGATCGTGTCTTTTGTCTCCGGGTTGGTGAGATTGAAGGATTGGCTGTTCTCCGGACGGTTGCGCACCAGCCGGACGAGGTCCTCGGGCACGCCATCGTAAAGTCGTTCTTGCAGTTCGTAATTGCCCTCGTCGACGTAGAGGTTGAGAGCCTCTTCGTGATGGAAGGTCAGCAACATCACGCGGTCGTCCGGGCTGAAGTACCAGACCGTCGACTGCCCGCTTCCGTCCTCCCATCCGTACCGCTTGGCACCGTCCACCGTCGTCGGCTTGCTCTCGAACAGTTCGCCGATGATCGCGGCGCGGCGACGCAACTCCGAAAGCGGAGTCGCCTCCAAAGCTGCCCAGGTCTCTTCGCTCATGCGCGCAAGGGTATTCCAGCAGGTCCGGCCTGAGGTAGCTCCCGGTTGAAGGAGCACCGACGTATTGCTCGTGCACGACGGGATCTCCGATAGCGTGTCCCACAGACAACCCGATCGGCGCACTGATGGCATCGCCCAACCGCACGGCCGGCTGCCGATCGGGTTCGCATTGGTACCTGTGCACCTGGCCGCGAGCATCCATCCACTGTGTCGATGCGGGGTTTCTTCGCGGATCCGCCTTTTGCGGATGCCGGATTCAGCTTGTCGATGACGGAGTGCGGGTGAAGGAGGCGCGGTAGGCGCTCGGGGGTAGGCCCACGTGGCGGATCATGTGCTGGCGCAGGGATTCCGCGGAGCCGATGCCGCTGTGGCGGGCCACCTGGTCCATGGGCAGGGTGGTGGATTCGAGGAGTTCGCGGGCGCGCTGAATGCGTTGGTGCAGTAGCCATTTCTGGGGGCTGAGGCCGGTTTCCTCGTGGAAGCGGCGGGTGAGGGTGCGCACGCTGGTGCGGGCGTGGGTGGCCAGATCGTCCAGGGACAGGGGAGTGTCGAGGCGTTCCATGGCCCAGGTGCGGGTGCCCGAGAGCGAGAGGCCGTTCTCCGGCGGCAGTGGCGAATCGACGAATTGGGCTTGGCCGCCGGGACGCACCGGGGTGACGACGGCGGCGCGGGCCGCGGCATTGGCGACCGTCGCACCGTAGTCGGTGCGAATCAGGTGCAGGCACAGGTCGATTCCGGCGGCGGCACCCGCGGCGGTGGTCACCGGTCCGTCCTCGATGAACAGTGCGTCGGAGCGCACGGTCACGTCCGGGAACATCGCGGCGAGTTCGTCGGCCAGGCCCCAGTGCGTGGTCGCGGTGCGTCCGGACAGCAACCCGGCCTGGGCCAATACGAATGCGCCACTGCAGATCGAGGTGACGCGCTTGCCTTGGTCGACGGCCCTGCGCAGTGCCGCGATGGTGGCCGTATCGGCGGTGCCGCGACTGCCGGTGCTCGGCACGATGACGGTATCCGCCTCGTCGAGCGCATCCAGTCCGCGCGGCACCACGACATCGAAGCCGCCCAGCGTACCGGGTACTACGCCGGGTTCGGCGGTGCACACGACCATCCGATAGCACGGCGCACCGTCCACCGTCACCGTGCCGAGCATGGTTCCGGGCATGGCGAGTTCGAAGGGTTTCACCGGTGCGACGGCGACAACGGCCACGGTCTTCATGGCTGGATCCTTGGGATAGATGGCTAATCGGCCACTAGTCTAACGCTCGCGCGCCGGGCAATGTTGATGGCACGCGATCGGCAAACTGCCTCGGTCGCGTGAATCACCTTGTCTCAGAAGGGAAGTCGCATGCCTTCGCATGTCATCGTCGGCCGGGGCGCCACCGCTTCGGCAACCGCCGTCCGGTTGGCCGAATCCGGCGACCAGGTGCGGATGATCAGCCGAAGCGGGACCGGACCGGCGCATCCCGACATCGAGCTGATCGCAACCGATGCCGTGGACGCGACCGCGCTCACCGACCTCGTCAAGGGCGCGGATACCGTATTCAACACCGCGATGCCCGCCTATCACACCTGGCCGGAGGCGGTACCGCCGCTGTTCGGCGCCATCCTGTCGGCCGCGGAACAGTCCGGCGCGAATTACGTAATGCTCGGCAACCTCTACGGTTACGGCCCGGTGGACGGTGCGGTCACCGACGACACCCCGCTGGCTGCCACCGGCCCCAAGGGCCGGGTGCGCGCGCAGATGTGGCGTGATGCCAAGGCTGCGCACGACGCGGGCCGGGTGCGGGTCGCCGAGGTCAGGGCGGGCCAATTCCTCGGCCCCGGTGCGGTATCGCTGTTCTCGCTGCTCGTGCAGCCGAAAGTCGTTGCGGGCCAACTCGCTCTGGTGCCACAGGATCTCGATCTGTGGCATGCCTACACCGCGATCGGTGATGCGGCCGCCGCGCTGGTCGCGGTCGCACGCAGCGAAAACGCTTGGGGGCGTGCCTGGCTCGCGCCGACCATCACCAGCACTTTGCGCGCCGCCGCCGAGCGCTTCGCCGCCGCGGCGGGTGCCCCGGATCCGCGTCTCGAGGTGATGACCGACCGCGAACTGACCCTGCTCGGTCTCACCGATCCGTTCTGGCCCGAATTGTTCGAGACGTACCACATGTCGCATCGCGAGTTCACCGTCGACGACACCACCGTCCTGCAGACCTTCGGACTCACCGCGAGCGCCCTCGACGAGGTCTTCGCGGCGGTGGTTTCGGCGTCTTGATCAGGCCTTACGACGGCGACATCCCGAGCGCATGGAATACCGCGGGCACCGACCGGAACTGCCGTAGGTTGGCCTGCGGAATGTTTCAGCCGCAGGCTTTCCGAAATCCGGGGAGGCGTTGTGACGGGAGCGCGTTGCCGCGGAGCGGTGCCGCTGACGTCTACATGTGGGTCGATCGACGTCGCCTCTGCACAAGCCCTGTCTACTTGCGGGGCCTACAATCGTGTGGTATGGATGTCCGACGCCGGAAAGGTGTAGGCAGCCTACCGGCTGCTACTCACAGCTTTGTCGGTCGAAACCACGAGCTGGAAAGGATCAGCACTCTACTGCTGGGCCCGGCCCGGTTGATCACCCTCACCGGCCCGGGTGGGATCGGGAAGACTCGTCTGGCCGTCGAAGCGCTGCGCCGTTGCGGTAGAGCCGAAGCCGGGAAAACACGAGCGTACTGGGTGCGATTGGCTCGGCTGGCTCCAGATTCGGATACGACCGCAGTGGCGGAAGAAGTAGCCCATGCGGTGATCGAGGCGGATTTCTCCGGGCGATCGGCGTGGGACGCCCTGGTCGATACTCTTACTCGAACCGACACCGCCGGGCGTGCCCCGCACACCGTGTTGGTGCTCGACAACTGCGAGCACGTACTTTCCGGTGTGGGGCCCCTGATCGCCGACCTCATCGACACGGTACCGGGGCTGCGCATTGTGGCCACCAGCCGCGAACCCATCGGCTGGATCGACGAACACCTGATCAACGTTCCGCCGCTATCGCACGGCGATGCACTGGCCCTGTTTCGGCAACGCGCCGAACTCACCGAACATCCCGTCACCGGCAAAGACCAGACCACCACCGCCGCCGAGATCTGTCGCCACGTCCACAACCATCCCCTCTACATCCAGTTGGCGGCCGCACGCCTGCTTCGCCAACCGTTGGCCGGCATCCTGCACGGGCTCACCGGCCACGCTGATGACACTCGACTGAGTTGGTCGCATGGTCCCCGCGTGGGCGTCGACCCGCGCCATCGAGGAGTCGTCGACGTTATCTCCTGGTCCTACGAGCTGTGCAGCGACAAGGAACGTCTGCTCTTCGACCGCCTGTCGGTGTTTGCCGCCGGCTACGACACCAATCCCGACGACACCACAGAGGCTGCACCGGATGTGGGTGCCGAGCTGGACGCCATCGAGACAATCTGCTGCGACGACGAAACCAGCGATACCCAGGTGCTCCTGACCCGGCAGGAGATCGAGGGCCTGCTCGAGCGCCTTGTCGATCAATCGTTGGTCACGACGCACAGGACGGCGACCACGGTGCGGTATTCACTCGTGGAGAGCCTGCGGGTATTCGCCCAGCAGCGACTGCGCCAGCGCTCCACTGCCGCGGTGGACGAACCCACCCGTTTGGCCCAGCGGCACTGCCGCTACTACCACGACAGGATCGCCTACGCCGCAGCCAACTGGTTCGATCCCGCGGGGCAACCCCTGGTGGACTGGGCCAGGACGGTCTGGGCCAACACCCTTACCGCGATCGAAACCAGCATCACCACCCCTGGCCAAGCCAGAGACGGTCTGGAGATCTGTCTCGGGCTGATCACCCTGCAGGTGTGCTTCACCAGCGGCTCGGTACGAGAAATACGCCAATGGACCCTACGCTGCCTCGACGCCACCCGGGCAGCGACACCGCAACCCACCGAACTCCAGATCGGGGCCATGGCCACCATCGCATGGCTCGCCACGCTCCAGGGCACCCTCGAGGATGCCGAACAGCTGCTCGAGGACTGCGTCGCCGCTTGCATCCCCGACCCGGATACCAGGCGTAACTGGCGAGACACCGCCGAGACCGACATCGGACTGCCTGCTCCTGTCGAATTCGCATGGGGGGCGGAGCTGATATTCGCGCGCCGTGACGCCCGCGCCATCGCCGTCCTGAGCCGAGCCCAGGATAAATTCGAGGCCTACGGCGACCGCGGCGCTGCCTCGATGAACGAGCTGTTCACTGCCCTCGCCGCGGGCTTGCTGGGAACCGCGCAGCAGGCCCACGAGATCTCGCAGCGTTACCTCGATCGCGCGACCGTCTCCGGAATTCCATGGGAAAAGGCTTGCGCCGAACTCACCAGGTCGACAGCCCTGACCCGACACGGCGACCCCACCGAGGCATTGGCCCTCGAACGATCCTCGCTGGCATATCACCTCGCCACCAACGAGCAATGGGCCGCGGTGTGGTTGGTGCAGTTCCGGACCTGGTCATTGGCGTACATGATCACCGACTCGATCGCCGCCGGAAAATCCGACCGCAAGAAGTCGGTCGCCCTCGCCACCGAAATCGCCTACCTGGCCGGGGGCACCACAACCCTACGAGCCAAGCTCGGCATCGACATCAAGGCGTCGGGCCCCCTCCTCGACGAATCCGAAAAAGCTATCGCTGTCGCCCGCCGGGTACTGGGGCCCGACGCCTTTGCTGTAGCAAACGCCGAAGGCATGCGTCTGCGTCCGGAAAGAAACGAAGTGCAACGGCTAGCACTGGGCACACTGACCATCGACGCTGCGGCGGACACGGCCGCCACATCGCACTGGCGCGAACTCACCCCGACCGAACAACAGGTCGCGATCCTGGCCGCGGCCGGGTGGACCAACATCGACATCGCCTTCCGCCGTGGAAAGTCGTCCCGAACTGTCGACGCCCAAATCGCGGCGATTTTCAATAAACTGGACATCACTTCACGTGCGGACATATCCGAAAACATCCCCAGTGGATTGGCCGACCGGGTCCGAGGCGAAATCGCCCGACGACCGCGCTGACAGTAGCGAAGGCCTGAAAGACCAGCGGATGTGACCTCGGCGGCGGCGAATTCCCGCAGCACGCCATTGTCGGTCATGGTGTGCACCCGTCGCCGTGGATCGTCCAGGCTGCGGTCTCGACCTTCTGGTCTCCGTACGTGCCGTGCTCGATGCAGATGTCGCATTTTTCGAGGTCAGCCGCCCGCCCGCGCCAGTGGTACTTGTGTTCGCGCCCCTGCTTATGCCTTGTCCATAGGTATATCCCACGTCCGTTACCGATGCGGGGGTCTGGACCTACGGCCCATGCTGGTTGCCGTGCAGCAGAGAAAGGCCCAGGTGACGACGGCGTCACCAGACCTTCAACCACAATCGTGCGACGGCCGAGCTCGACTTCATGTCGTGTCGACGGCAAACAGGTGCGTATATGCCGCCCTGCGATGACAGATCCATCCGGCTGACGGAGGTAATCTCCCGTTGCCGACCGACCGAAACCATTCATCCCATGACAACTGCACTATTACCTCTTGCATACGGGTACTTGCGCGACGATTTGCTCCATGACCGCGACTCGAATTCGAGCGAAGACAGACTGCGGGACACTGCCATGTCGCTCGGATACGAGCTGGGCGCCGTGTTCCGCGAGCCCGCACCGCAGAACGGGACATTGCCCCCGGCGTTCGTCGATCTCGTCCAGGAATGCCGGCGAGCCGCGGCGCACGCCGTGATAACCCTGCGTGGACACATGTCGGATATGTCGGTGTGCCGGATGGTTCTGCTGGCGGTTCTCGAAGTGCGAGCCGGTGCCGTAGTGCACGAAGTCGAGTTGTGAATATCGCCCGGGGTACTTCTCGGTGCCGAAACAGGCCCAGGTCCTTTCGGCGTCTTGATCAGGCCTTACGACGGCGACATCCCGAGCGCATGGAATACCGCGGGCACCGACCGGAACTGCCGTAGGTTGGCCTGCGGAATGTTTCAGCCGCAGGCTTTCCGAAATCCGGGGAGGCGTTGTGACGGGAGCCGACAGCAGTGATGGGCGAGCCGCCGATACGGGTTCGACGGTCCTATTGCCGGAACTGCTACGCGTGGGGACTGTTCCGGATGCCGTCGCCCTGCGCGACGGCGCACGCACGATGACCTATCGAGAGCTGGACGAGCAGTCGTCGAGATGGGCCCGCGAGTTGCTGGCCGGTGGTGCCGGACCGGGTGAGTTCGTGGTGGTGGCCCTACCACGCTCACCCGAATCCGTCCTGGCACTGTGGGCTGTCGCCAAAACCGGAGCGTGTTTCGTTCCGGTCGCCCCGACCGAACCGTCTCGCCGAATAGCCACGGTAATAGCGGATTCCGGTGCTCGACAGGGGATTACGCTCGCCTCCGTCAGGCGGAATCTGCCCCGCCACGGCATCGACTGGCTGATGCTCGACGATTCCGCGGCGGCCGGTCGGGCCGCGCGCCGCCCCGCAACCCCGATCGAAAACAACGACCGAGCGCGCGCCCTACGCCCCGACCACCCCGCCTACCTCCTCTACCCCTCGCACACAACCGGCCCCCCAAAGGGCGCCCTCACCACCCACCGCGCACTCGACCCCCACCTCGACCACCACATCGTGCTGACCGGGCACCCCTTGTCGTAGCCGGGCACCCCGTGTGTGGGGTGCCCGGTCAGCGAACGGGGTGCCCGGTCTCAGGCGTTGTCGTAGGCGTGCTGCAGAACTTTCATGTCGAGTTTGGTCATGGAGCGCAGTGCCGTGGCGACAGCGGCGGTCTTGGTGGGATTCGTACCGTTCATCAGGGTGGGCAGGGTAGCCGGGACAACCTGCCAGGACAGGCCGTAGCGGTCGGTGAGCCAACCGCAGGGGCCGGGCGCGCCGCCATCGATCAGGGCGTCCCACAGGCGATCGACTTCGGCCTGGCCGTCGACGACCACCTGGATCGAGGCGGCATCCGTGAACGGATGCCCGGGACCGCCGTTCATCAGGGTGTACGGGTGACCGTCGAGTTCGATGGCGACGATGAACGCCGAGCCGTCGGGGTGGCGGTTGACCTCGACGATGCGGGAGTTGGGGATCAGCGCGGTGTAGCGGGTGGCGGCTTCCTCCGCGTCGCTGTCGAACCAGAAGAATGTGTTGACCGACATGGTGGGCTCCTCGGCTTGGTGATGACCTACTGTCATCCTTCGGTCGGAGCCACCCCGACGCCTACGACATATCTCCGCGAAATTTCTGAAGAAAATCGAGCGGGGTCAGACGCTGGCGACGGCGATGAAGCGATCGGGACTGATCGTGATGAGTACCCGCGCGCGCTCCACCTCACCCAGCACCGGCCCACTGCCGTACTTCTCCCAGATGCGCTGGGTCCACACACCATCGGTGTCAATGGTCAGTTCGGCATCCCCGATCACCCGCACCTGCCGGTTCGGCCGCTGCCCACCGGTCCGCGACCCCACGACCTCTCGATCGATCACCAACCCGACCCGCGGATTGGCCAGGATCCGCCGCAAATGCGGCCGCCCCGCCCAACTGGTCAGCCGAAAGGCCTGCTGATCCCACAGAAACCACATCGGCGTGACGTGCGGATATCCGGCCGCGTCGATCGTGGCCAGGTGCGCGACGATATCGCTGGCCAGCAACCCGGCAATCTCGGCTCGACGTAACGCCCGCATCCGAAACCCCTCGATTCGAACTTATGTTCGAGTATAGCCGATGAGGCCGGCGTAGCTGGTGTCGGTCGGCCATTGTTCGATCGCGATGCCGATTGCATAATCCGAAGGTCTGTAAGAATGCTCTCAAATTTGAGAATTAGATTTTCAGGAGCCGTGATGGCGACGTTTGTCCTGGTACATGGTGGTGGGCACGGCGGGTGGTGCTATCGGCGGGTATCACGGCTGCTGCGTTCGGCAGGCCATGAGGTGTACGCGCCGACCCTGTCAGGGCTGGCCGAGCGGGCGCACCTGCGCCTCGTGGGCATCGGTTTGGACACCCACATTCAGGATGTCGCATCGCTGCTGCACTACGAGGATCTGCGGGACGTGATCCTGGTCGGCCACAGCTACGGCGGCATGGTCATCACCGGCGCCGCGGACCGCGCCATCGAGCGGGTCGGTCGGCTCGTGTATCTGGATGCCGCCAATCCGGTCGACGGGCAGTCCCTCGTCGATGTCGCTGGCCCGATCATGGAGGCGACCCGGCCGCTCGGGGAGACCATCGAGGGGGTCGAGTTGGTCCTGCTCCCGACCGAGAACGCGGGCCTTTTCTACGGCGTCACCGATGCCGCGGACCTGGCGTGGATGCAGGCGCGGCTGACCGCCCACCCGTGGCAGTGCTTCGAGGACAAACTCGATTTGCGCAACGAGGATGCCCTGTCGGCGCTGCCGCAGTACCACATCGTCTGCACTTCGACGCTGGCTACTCGTGACCCGATGCTGGTCGAGAATGCCCGGTCATCGGGGCGCCTGTGGGACATCGACACCGGGCACGACCTGATGATCACCGAGCCGCAGTCGGTGGCCGACGCGTTACTGGAGATCGCGGCCGACTGAGCTGAATCATCGACGAAATGTGCCCGCTGCTGGAAGAAAGTCCACCGCCCTTGGCGAGGCCGGCATCGCCAGCGAGCCGTCGGTCCGAGTCGATGTGGTGGTGCGGCGGGGCACTGAGGCGTCCGACGTCTGTGCCCGGGACGGGTAGCTGCGTGGGCGATTCCCCGCAGCGCAATGTCCGCGGTCGGAGCGGGGCATACCGGGCGGATACCAGGCTGATCCGGCGTACTGTCGGTGTGGGTGAAGGTCTCTGTCGCTGCAACGACCTCCCCTGCGTCTATTGCCTTGCCAGAGTTCGGACGTCGTCGGCGCGGTCGTCGAAAAATGCACACGTTCAACCGCATGCATGTCCATCGGATAGCCGAACGCATGTCCCGAGCAAGAATCCTTGAAAATCCGACAATCTATCGCGGCACCGGACCATCGAAAGGTGGAGAGACTATGTCGAGTCCACGCGAAGATTTCGGTCCCGACGAAGGCCCGAGCCGGGACCGCGACCAGAACGCGGAGCCGAAGTTCCACCCGTACCACCACCCTGCGGCAGGCTGGGGTGCCGCCAAAAGCGTCACCCGGTTCCTGTTGCGCGAAGGCGAAACGGTGGACGGTCCACGGGCCATCCTGAAGATGAACCACGAGGGCGACGGCTTCGACTGCCCCGGGTGTGCGTGGCCCGACGATATGAAGGGGCTGCGCCTCGACATCTGCGAGAACGGGATCAAGCATGTCGCGTGGGAGATGACCCACAAGCGGGTCGGCCGCGAGTTCTTCGCCGAGCACACGGTGACCGAGCTGTCGCAGTGGAGCGAGTTCGACCTGGAGGATCAGGGCCGGTTGACCGAGCCGATGAGTTACGACCCGGACACCGATCATTACATTCCGATCAGCTGGCAGGAGGCGTTCGAGCTGGTCGGCCACTCGCTCGCCGAACTCGACAATCCCAACCAGGCCTCGTTCTACACGTCCGGCCGGCTCGGCAACGAGGCCACGTTCCTCTACCAGTTGCTCGCCCGTGAACTCGGCACGAACAACCTGCCCGACTGTTCCAACATGTGTCACGAGGCGAGCGGACGGGCGCTGCAGGCATCGCTGGGCACCGGCAAGGGCACCGCCGACCTGAAGGACTGGGAGACCGCCGACGCCTTGTTCATCATCGGTGTCAACGCCGCCTCCAATGCGCCGCGCATGCTGACCTCGCTGGTGGAGGCGCATAAGCGCGGGGCGCAGATCGTGCACATCAACCCACTGGTCGAGGCGGCCGCACGCAAGGCGATCATCCCGCACGACTTCCTGGACATGGCCACCTTCCATGCCACCCCGACCAGCACGCTGAACCTGCAGCCGCGGATCGGCGGTGATATGGCACTGCTGCGGGGAATCGCGAAAGCCGTGCTCCAGGAAGCACGGACAAACCCCAAGGCGATCGATAGGGAGTTCGTCGACCGCCACACTTTCGGCTACGAGGACTATCGCGCGGTGTGCGAGGCGACGACGTGGACCGAGATCGAGCGGCTGTCCGGGGTCGACGTCGCCGAAATCCGAAAGGCGGCGCGCATCTACACCGATGCCGACCGCAGCATCATCAGCTGGTGCTTGGGAGTGACCCAGCACGAGCACGGGGTCGACACCGTGCGCGAGATCGTCAATCTGCTGCTGCTGCGCGGCAACCTGGGCCGCGAGGGTGCGGGCCCGTCGCCGGTGCGCGGGCACAGCAACGTTCAGGGCAACCGGACCTGCGGCATCGACCACCGCCCGACCGAGGCATTCCTGAACCAGTTGGCCGAGGTGTGCGGCATCGACCCGCCGCGTGCGCACGGTCTCGACACCGTGCACACCATCGAAGCGATGCACGCAGGCGGGGTGAAGGTATTCGTCGGCATGGGTGGCAACTTCGCCATGGCCGCACCCGACACCGCCTACACCTACCAGGCGCTACGCAAATGCGAACTGACTGTGCAGGTCAGCACCAAACTCAACCGCAGCCACGTCGTCCATGGCCGACGAGCCTTGATCCTGCCGTGTCTGGGCCGGACCGAGCAGGACCAACAGCGGACCGGAATCCAGGCCACCTCGGTCGAGGACTCGATGAGCATGGTCCATTTGTCGGTAGGTATGAAACGGCCCTGCTCATCACATCTGATGTCCGAGCCCGCGATCATCGCGGGAATCGCCCAGGCGGCACTTCCGAACAGTCCGACTCCCTGGCAGGCCTACGTCGACGACTACGACCGAATCCGCGACACGATGGCCCGAGTCCTCGACGGATTCGAGGACTTCAACCGGCGCGTCCGGCTACCGCTCGGATTCCGCATCCGCCAGCCGGCCCGTGAATTGATCTTCCTCACCCCGTCCGGTCGTGCGGAATTCTCGGCGGCGCAACTACCCGACACCACGGTGGCACCGGGCACCCTGAGGCTGGCCACCGTGCGCTCACACGACCAATGGAATACCACCATCTACTCCGACAACGACCGATACCGCGGTATCGAGAACCTGCGCACGCTGGTCTTCATGAACTCCGACGATATGCGTGAGCGAGATCTCCATGAATTCGACGAGGTCGACATCACCAGCATCGCCGGTGACGGAAGCAGTCGATCGGTGCGGAACTATCGGGTGATCCCCTACGACATCCCTCGCGGTTGCGCCGCGGGCTATATGCCGGAAATGAACGTGCTGTGCGCGATCGGCGACTACAGCACCCAAAGCGATCAGCCGATCATGAAGAACCTCGAGGTCACCATCGAGCGTTCGGTCGCGCCGGACGCCTCGCGGGTGTACCACTCGGCCCAGATGACCTGACCCGAGCGGCCGACCGTCCGACATCTCGACGGCCGGCCGCAACGGCGACAACGGGTGCGGCACCGAGCCGACTATGCGCAGTCCGGGGCGTCGGCGTCTTCGAAGAGCGGCTTACCGGTCGGCGGTGCGTAGACGACGTCGAGGACGAGCGGGTCGGGGCCGAGATTGCCGCCGATGTGTACGTTCCAGGCGCCTTCGGGTTCGTAGATGAAATCACCGGTGTGGAAGACCGGAGCCACACAGTCGGGGCCGGGGTGCGTGAGGGTGCCCGAGCGGACGAAGCCGAAGACCGGACCGTAGTGATAGTGCCAGCCGGTGGAACCGCCTGGGGCAATGGTGATTTCACGGACGACGAGGTCGGTACCCGCGACGAACGGCAGCAGGCCCGCGGGGATCTGCGCTTGGGCGAGGGTGACCGCGGTGATATCGGTACCGGGCGTCGCATGTGCGGTCGCGGCACCGAATACGGAACCGCCCAGGACGACCGCGGCGGCGGCCGCACGCGTAAATGGCGTCATCGCGGCAGCCTAGCCCTGGAGACGCGGTTCGGAAAAGGGTGAGATCGCCCCTCCTGCTGGGGCATTCGTTCGTTTTGGGTGATTTGCGAAGCTATGGTGTCGCGCGGGCCAGAGTTCACGAATTGTTCGTGCCTGGGAAGCGGTGTCGAGTTGCGTGATGCGTTGTGGCCGTACAGCATCGGATACCGTGCCGACGAATCCGTTGAACCCCGCTGGCGATCTGCCGGATACCGGAATTCCCGCCGCCCAGTCCGCGCATATGACCATGGCCGAGCAGCACGAGTGGCATCGAAACTATCTGCGTCGGCATGCTGTCTCCCGGCGCAATGTGCTTCGCGGTGCGGCCGCGGCAGCCGCGGTGGCCACCGTCGGAACTTCACCGTTCGGCAGGCGCGCCTATGCCGAGGACGCGCAGCTCGCGGTCGGCGGTCGGCACGTCGGATACGGCCCGGATGCGACGAGTCAGCTCCGGTTCGCCGGTCAGCTGTCCCGGCAACCGGCCGGTACCAAGGTTTTCCTGGACCACGGCCCGACGCCCGCGCTCGGCGGCACCATCGAGGCCGAGGTGCGCAATCTGCTGACCCAGGTCCCCTCCGCCGACGGCGGTGTCCTCGCGGCCGAACAGTTCTACGTGCACGCCCCGGTCGACGGCCTGCCCGGACGCGTACCGCACTTTTACCGCTGGCGTACCTCCGACGGATTCATCGGCGATATCCGCGCCGCCGCACCCGCCATGCCGAGTGCGCGCGCTGCGATTCTGCCGTTCCGGTTCACCATGATGGGCGATCAGGGCACCGACGACACTCCGGCGCTGCCGCCGGGCACGGTGCCCGGCGATTACGACGACAAGTACTACAAATCCGATAACGATCCGAACGCGCCACATGCGAGTAATGTGCTGCGTCAAATCGCCGCCGCCAAACCGGATTTCCACATTCTCGCCGGTGATATCGCCTATGCCGACCCGTCCGGGGGTGGCAAGCCGAACGAATTCGTCGCCAACGGTGCGAAGCTCGACTCCGGTTTCGACAAGTACAACCCCTACGTCTGGGATATCTACTTCGGAGCCATCGAACGCAGTGCCGCCGAGACGCCGTGGATGTTCGCCACCGGCAATCACGATATGGAAGCGACCTACGGCCAGCACGGCTACGGCGGACATCTGGCGCGGCTGGACTTTCCCGGCAACGGCCCCGCGGGCTGCCCGTCGGCGTATTCGTTCACCTACGGCAATGTCGCGGTGCTCTCGCTCGACGCCAATGACATCAGCTACGAGATCAAGGCCAATACCGGGTATTCCGGTGGGGCGCAGACGAGTTGGGTGGAGCGCACCCTCGCCGCCTACCGCGCGGACCCGAATATCGACTTCCTGGTGTGCTTTTTCCACCACTGCGCATACTCGACCACCGACGCCCATGCCAGCGACGGCGGCGTGCGCGATGCGTGGGCCGGGCTGTTCGACCGGTATCAGGTGGATCTGGTGCTGCAGGGCCACAATCACGTCTACGAGCGCACGGATCCGATCCGCGCCGGTGCCGCGACCAGGGTCGCCGCGGATAATTCGATCGTCTACCCGGATACCGACGGCACGGTCTACTACACCGTCGGCGGCGGTGGCCGACCGCGCTACGACTTCCAGCCCGGTTCCCAGGAAACGTTCCGTGGCCACGAATTGCCGGACACCACGGTCCCGAACAGCTACGTGTGGACCGCATCCGGCGGCAAACAGGACGAGGCGGCTCCCTGGTCGCGAGTGCGGTTCCGCAACTACTCGTTCCTGCGCGTCGATGTCCGCCCCGGCATCTTCGCCAGCGAAATGGATGTGGTCGCGGTGGACGAATACGGTCGGGAATTCGACAAACTCACCTTCCGCCGCCTGGTCCACTGAACCCGCTATTTCTGCTTCGGCGGCAGTGACCGCGCATAGCTGACGCCGCGGTCGATCCATTCGTCGAGCGCGGCGTCCTCGACGACGGCCGCGCCGTCGACCAGCAGCCAGTTGGTCATTTCGCGACCGCCCATCACCATCGTGCCGACGTATTCGCGGGCGAGCAGGGTGGTGCTCTCCTCCGGGTCGACGCGGACGAGCAGACCGCCCTTCCGACTCGCCGCGACCGCCATATTGCCGTTGATCAGGAAGGCGAGACCGCCGAACATCTTCTTCTCGCTCACATCGGGCGTCGGGTCGATCAGCTCCCGGATCCGATCGGCGAGCACCTTGTCATAGGTCATACCGCATTGTCGACCAGGGCACCGACAAGTTCGTGGCGAATTGTCGGCTACGCGCCGATCGCGGTGGCGAACAGCGGCCAGGACTGGTGGAGATCGTCCTGCCAGTACGCCCAGGCGTGTCCCCCCGGCCGGAGCATCACGGTGGCGGGTACGCCTGCCGCGGCCAGCCGGTCCACGAAGGGGCGGGTGCAGTTGTCTATGACGGTCTCCATGACACCGCCGACCAGCATGCGATCCAGCAGCCGGATCGGGTTGCCGTCGATGCCTGGATCGCCGAGGTTTTCGTGCGGTCCGGGTGCGCCATTGCCGGACGAGACGTAGAGCGCCAAACCGCGCAGTTGATCCACGTGCAGCATCGGATCGTGTTCGGCCCAGGCCGGATTGTCCGGGGCACCCCACATATTGTCCGCATTGGCGCCGAAGGCCGCGAGCTCGCCGTGCACATAGGCATTGGCGGCGGGGTCACTGGTGCGTGGGCAGCCGCTGTAGGCACCCACCGCCTGATAGAGGCCGGGTGCGCCGATGGCCAGATTCAGCGCCGAGGTCGCCGACATCGACAGGCCCGCAATGGCATTGCGCCCGGTCATGCCGAAACGCGAACCGAGCAGCGGCGGCAGTTCCTGGGTCAGGAACGTCGTCCATTTA
The DNA here is from genome assembly GCF_040680135.1 of Nocardia sp. NPDC052112. Taxonomy (NCBI): domain Bacteria; kingdom Bacillati; phylum Actinomycetota; class Actinomycetes; order Mycobacteriales; family Nocardiaceae; genus Nocardia; species Nocardia sp. NPDC052112. The sequence continues at coordinate 42,460 of NZ_JBFAWD010000028.1, forward strand.
TTGCGGCCGAGGACCGGATCGTCATTGAGCCAATCGGTGTAGTAGCTCGCGCGCCCACTCATCGGCAGGATCACATTGACGTTCTTATCCGCGAAGAAGTCCGCGACATCCGTGCGGGTCGTCCACGGCCCGCCGTCCTCGCCGCCGTCGACCGCATTGAGCAGATAAAGCGCGGGCGCACCCGGACCGGGATGCGACATCCACAGCGGGATAGGCCGATTCATCGCCGCCGAATGGACCACGACCTCGAACTGTCGCCCGCCCAGCGGCCGAACGTCGAGAATCTGGGAGTCGGGATCGGCTCCGGCGGTTACGGGGATGGTCGCGGCGCAGACCGCCAGTAGGAACACCAGGCATCGCGTAAGGGAGCGCAGCGAGCGAACCATCGGCACAGCGGAGCGTTGCGAGCGAACCATGGGCACAGGCCGGTACATGGGTCGAATTCCTATCACGGCAGTTGGCGTGCCCTCGGTATTCGACGGGCGTGTTTGCTGGCAAATAACACAGCCCCGCTCGCCCGATGCGGGCGGACGGGGCTGTGGGGCATCGGGTGAGAGAACCCGAACTCGGGGTCAGCGCCAGGTTTCCGGCGTCACGGGGGCATCCCAGGCGCGCGCGTAGCGGCTCTTGTCGGGGGCGTTGGATTCCTTGGCGCGGTACACGATGTACGGCCGGGTCAGGTAGCCGATCGGCGCGCTGAACATATGGACCAGGCGGGTGTACGGCCAGATGGCTACGAGGGTCAGCACGACCAGACCGTGCAATTGGAAGGTCCACGGCGTGCCGACCATCAGCTCGGGCTGGGGATGGACGGTGAAAAGGCTACGGAACCACGGGGATACGGTCTCGCGATAGTTGTACGTTCCCCACAGCAGGTTGCTGCCCCAGGTATTGAGCAGCCCGGTGACCAGTGCGGCGGCCAGCAGCACATACATGAGCTGGTCATTGCGGGTGGTGGCCTTGCGGACGGCGGGCACGGTGATGCGGCGGTAGAGCAGGATGCCGACACCGACGATGACGGCGAGTCCGGCGACCGAACCCGCCGCGACCGCGATCAGATGGTAGGTGTGCTCGGAAATGCCGACGGCATCGGTCCAGGATTCCGGGATCAGCACACCGAGCACATGGCCGCCGATGACGCCGAGCATGCCGAAGTGGAACAGCGGACTGCCGAGGCGCAGCAGACGGCTCTCGTAGATCTGCGATGACCGTGTGGTCCAACCGAATTGGTCGTTGCGATAGCGCCACAGGTGACCGAGTACGAATGAGGTGAAGGCCACGTAGGGCAGCGTCATCCAGCAGGTGGTGGTCATCGGCGGGCTTCCGATCCGTCGAACAGCGAGGGGTCCATGGCGAAGGGGTCCAGGCCGACCTCTTCCCCGGGCGGTCCCTGCGCGGCCAATTCGGCAATGCGACGCCGGTCCGCGGTGGTGACCGGCGGCAAGGTGGCGACGACGGCGCCCAGCACTCCGGCGTACGGCGATCCGTTGTCTACCAACGAAAGTCGAAGGAGCTCGAGCACCGGAACATGCTCGCCGAGTAAACGCTCACCGCCGATCGGATCGACGGTCGCGGCGAATTCCAGCAGCACCGGCAGATGGTCGGGCAATTCCTCGTCACCGAGTTCGACACCGGCCTGCCGGTAGGCGTGCTTGAACCGCAGCAGCGCCATACCGCGTTTGCGGGTGTCGCCGTAGGCGTAGAACGTCAGGTGCATGCTCGATCGGCGGCGCAGATCGAAGGTTTCGACATACTGCTGGGCCAGCGTGATCGGTGGAGTCGCGCGCAGATGGTGGATGAATTCCAGCAGCGGCGCGCCTACCTCATCCGGCAATCGCGTTGCGACATCGTCGATCTGGTCGACGGTCGCCAACATCTGCTCGCTCGGATAGTCGAGCAGCAGCGCGGCGATCCGCCAGACCAGACGGCAATCGCGCTCGGACAGTTGGACGACGGGTTCCGGCCGGCGGCGCACTTTCAGTAGGGCCATCATGCGCCTCCGTGGGCCAGTGGGTCGGTCGCGTTCATTTGGTCGCTCCGGTCGCCGCCGGTGCGACGGAACCGTTCGTGGACGGCGCCGAACCATTGGTGGCCACACCGTTTTTCGCCGAACCATTGGTGCCGTTCGCACCGTGCCCATCGGCGCCATTGCCATTGCGCGCGGTCGGCAGCAGACCGTCGGTGCTGCGCCCATCCCAGTTCAACAGATTGATCCGGTTCGACTTCTCCTCCGGCGCCGCGCCATTGGCGTCGGCCAGATGGAACTTCTCCACCATCGTGTCGAATGCCGTCATGCCCGGCCCGCCGTCGGTATCCAGGCTGCACCCTGTTGCCAGCGAATCCAGTTCGTGCGCCTGGGAAGTCGCGCCCTGGGGAATGACGTATCGATGCTCGTACTTCGCGATGGCCAGCAGCCGGTACATCGCCTCGATCTCCGCCGGCTCCAACCGCACCGACGGTGCGATCGACGGATCCGGCTCCATGCCGAGATTCACCGACCGCATGAACGACCGCATGGCCGCGAGCCGCTGCAGTGCGGCCCGCACCGGCCCGATCTCACCGGCGGTGAACAATTCGGCCAAGTACTCGACCGGAATGCGCAGTGCGTCGATGGCGCCGAACAGATTCGACGCGTCCTCGGCATCGTGGCCGGTCTCGGAGAGCACATCCACCACCGGCGACAGCGGCGGCACATACCAGACCATCGGCATGGTGCGGTATTCCGGATGTAGCGGCAACGCGATCTGGTAATCGACGATCAATGTGTAGACCGGCGAATTCTGCGCGGCCTCGATCCACTCCGGCGAGATTCCCGCCCGCTCGGCCTCCGCGATCACCCGGGGATCATGCGGGTTGAGGAACACCCCGAGCTGCGAGGGATATAGATCCTCGGTTTCGGTGACCGCGGCGGCAGCAGCTACCGCATCCGCGTCGTACAGCATGACGCCGATGTACCGCAGCCGACCGACGCAGGTCTCCGAACAGACCGTCGGAATACCGACTTCCACGCGCGGATAGCAGAACGTGCATTTCTCCGCCTTGCCCGTCTTGTGGTTGAAGTAGATCTTCTTGTACGGACAGCCGCTGACGCACTGCCGCCAGCCACGGCATTTGTCCTGGTCGACGAGCACAATGCCGTCCTCGGACCGCTTGTAGATCGCCCCCGACGGGCACGAGGCCACACACGACGGGTTGAGGCAGTGCTCGCAGATCCGCGGCAGGTAGAACATGAAGGTCTGTTCGAACTCCAGCTTCACCTGATCCGACAGCTTGGCCAGCAGCGGATCCTTGCCGACCTGCTCCGGTCCGGAGCCCAGATCGTCATCCCAGTTGGCGCCCCAGGTGATCTTCGTATCCTGGCCGGTGATCAGCGATTTCGGCCGCGCCACCGGACTGGTGTCCATGGCAGGTGCGGACAGCAGATTGTCGTAGTCGTAGCTCCACGGCTCGTAGTAGTCCGAAACCGTGGGCAGATCCGGATTGGCGAAGATATTGAGCAGCCGTTTCAGGCGCGAACCCGACTTGAGGGTCAGCTTGCCGCGCTTGTTGAGCGTCCAGCCGCCCTTCCACTTCTCCTGGTCCTGATACTGGCGCGGATAACCCTGTCCGGGACGGGTTTCCACGTTGTTGAACCACATGTACTCGGTGCCGCCGCGGTTGGTCCACGCCTGCTTGCAGGTGACGCTGCAGGTGTGACACCCGATGCATTTGTCCAGGTTCATCACCATGGCCAGCTGTGCCATGACACGCATGTCAGTACTCCACTTCCTGGCTGCGCCCATCGAGCGGAGCGTCGTGACCTCGTCGGATCATGTCAGTACTCCACTTCTTGATTGCGCCCATCGAGCGGAGCGTCGTGACCTCGTCGGATCATGTCAGTACTCCACTTCTTGATTGCGCCGTCGAATGGTCGTGACCTCGTCGCGCTGATTTCCGGTGGGCCCGTGGTAGTTCAGCGCGAAGGACTGCTGCGCATAGCCGCCGATGAGATGCGATGGCTTGATCATGATGCGGGTCAGTGCGTTGTGGATGCCGCCGCGCTTACCCTTGCCCGGCTGCTTATCCGGTGCGCCCCAATCGAATCCGCCCGGCGCGCCCTCGATGCGCGGTACATCCACCGCCCGGTCCTGGGCGTGGTACATGAATACCGTGCCTTCGGGCATCCGGTGGCTGACGATGGCCCGCGCGACGACCACCCCGTTGCGGTTCACCGCCTCGATCCAATCATTGTCCGACACACCGATTTTCGCGGCATCCCGATCCGACATCCAGATCGACTGTCCGCCCCGCGAGAGGGTCAGCATGTGCAGGTTGTCCTGGTAGGCCGAGTGGATCGACCACTTCGAATGCGGGGTCAGGTACCGAACGGTGACGCCGTTGTCACCGACGGACCCCACCCCTGGCTCACTGAACAGCGCGCTCATATCGAGCGGCGGCCGGAATACCGGCAGCTGCTCACCGAGTTCGGCCATCCAGTCGTGATCGAGGTAGAAGTGCTGGCGCCCGGTAAGGGTGTGCCATGGCTTGAGTCGTTCGGTATTGATGGTGAACGGCGAATACCGCCGTCCACCGGTCTCGCTACCCGACCATTCCGGTGAGGTGATCACCGGTACGGGCCGGGACTGGGTGTCGGCGAAGGTGATTCGCTTACCCTCGTGCTCTGCGGCGAGATCGGCCAACTCGGTGCCGGTGCGCCGCTCCAGTGCGTGGAAGCCCTCGACCGCGAGCCTGCCGTTGGTGGTGCCGGACAGCGCGAGGATCGCCTCGGCCGCGTGGGTGTCCTTGGCCAGCGACGGACGCCCCTGGGCCACACCGGAAACCACGGTGCCGTTCACCCCGGCGAGGTAGGCCACCTCTGCGTTCGGATGTGTGGTGACACCCTTGGTGGTGACTCCGAGCGTATCGATCAGCGGTCCGAGCGCGGCCATCTTCTCCGCGAGCTTCGGGTAGTCCCGCTCGACCACGATCAGCTTCGGCATGGTCTTGCCCGGAATCGGGTCGCACTCACCGGCTTTCCAGTCCAGGACGCGGCCACCGGCCTGCGCCAGCGCATCCGGTGAATCGTGCTGCAGTGGCACCGCGACGATATCCTTGCGCTTGCCCAGATGCTTCTCGGCCATCCAGGAGAATCCGCGCGCGATCCGGTGGAATGCCTCGAAGTCGGTCTTGGCCTCCCACGGCGGGGAGATGGCGGGGGAGAAGGCGTGCACGAACGGGTGCATATCGGTGGAGGACAGATCGTGCTTCTCGTACCAGGTGGCGGCGGGCAGCACGATGTCGGAGAACAGCGTGGTGCTGGTCATCCGGAAGTCCAGTGACAGCAGCAGATCCAGCTTTCCGCGTGGCGCCTCCTCACGCCAGACCAGTTCCTGTGGCCGCACACCGGCGGCGTCGGTGGTCTGCAGATTGGAGTCCGCGCCGAGCAGGTGCTTGTGGAAGTACTCGTTGCCCTTGCCGGAGGAGCCGAGCAGATTCGCCCGCCAGACGGTCAGGCAGCGCGGAAAGTTCTCCGGTGCATCGGGATCCTCGCAGGCGAAGCGCAGATCCCCGGATTTGAGCCCGTCCACCACATGTTCGGGTGCGGTCTTACCCGCGGCCTCGGCCTCGTCCACCAGATCCAGCGGATTCCGGTCGAACGTCGGATAACTCGGCATCCAGCCGAGTCGACTGGCCAGCGCGATATTGTCCGCGGCGGTGCGGCCCGCGAACTTCCCGGTGCCCAGCGGGGAGGCGAAGGACTGCGCGGTGAACGGGTCGTAGCGCCACTGGTCATTGCTGAGGTACCAGAACACCGTGCCTTGCATCTGACGCGGCGGTCGCTGCCAGTCCAGTCCGAAGGCCAGGGTGGACCAGCCGGTTACCGGACGGCACTTCTCCTGGCCGACATAGTGCGCCCAGCCGCCGCCGTTCACGCCTTGACAGCCGGTGAGCAGGGTCAGCGTGAAGAAGGAGCGGTAGATCTGGTCGGAGTGGAACCAGTGATTGGTGCCCGCACCCATCAGGATCATCGAGCGGCCGCCGGATTTATCGGCGTTATCGGCGAATTCGCGCGCGATCCGCTGCGCCTGCGCGGCGGGTACGCCGGTAATGGCTTCCTGCCAGGCGGGGGTGTAGGGCTCGGTGGCATCGTCGTAGCCGGTCGGCCACGTGCCGGGCAGCCCGTCGCGTCTCACGCCGTACTGCGCGAGCAGCAGATCGAACACGGTGGTTACCCGCTTGCCGGCGATGGTGATCGTCGGTACGCCGCGCACCAGCACGCCCGCGGTATCGGTATCGAACCGCGGCAGCTGCACCGCGACCGGATGCTGATCGGCATGGTCGTGCATGGTCAGCAGCGGATCGACGCCCTCGAGGTCCAGATTCCATTTGCCCGCATCACCGGCGGTGAAGCGATGCCCGAGCGAACCGTTGGGCACCACCGGATTACCCGCGGCACCGAGCAGCACCAGCTTGTGCGCCGCGGTCTCGTCGGTATGGCCGAGATCGGCGGCGGTGAGGAATTTGCCGGGCAGCGCACCGTCGTGGTGGTAGTTGCCATCGGCGTCCCAGCCCTCCGGATCGTCGAGGCACACCAGGAAGGGCAGGTCGGTGTAGCGCTTGACGTAGTCGAGGAACCGCGGCGTATCGCGCTCCACGAAGAACTCGCTGAGGATGACATGCCCCATCGACATGGCAAGGGCCGCATCGGTTCCCGGTCGCGCGGGTACCCACTCATCGGCGAACTTGGTGTTGTCCGCATAGTCGGGCGAGACCACGACGACCTTCTGACCGCGGTAGCGCGCCTCGGTCATGTAGTGCGCGTCCGGGGTCCGAGTCACCGGGACATTCGAACCCCACATGATGAGATAGCCCGCATCGAACCAGTCGGCCGATTCCGGCACATCGGTCTGGTCGCCGAATACCTGCGGCGAGGCCACCGGCAGGTCGGCGTACCAATCGTAGAACGACAGCATCGAGCCGCCGAGCATCGAAATGAACCGTGCGCCAACGGCATGGCTGACCATAGACATGGCCGGAATGGGCGAGAATCCGGCCACCCGGTCGGGCCCGTACTTCTTGATCGTGTGCACATGCGCGGCGGCCGCGATTTCGGCGGCCTCCCACCATTCCGCGCGCACGAATCCGCCCTTGCCGCGAGCGGACTTGTAGCGCTCGGCCTTTGCCGGATCCTCGACGATCGCTTCCCAGGCCAGCACCGGATCCTTGAGCCGGTCCTTGGCCTCGCGATACAACTCGAGCAGCACGCCGCGCACATACGGGTAGCGCACACGTGCGGGGGAGTAGGTGTACCAGGAGAAGGACGCCCCGCGCGGGCAGCCGCGCGGTTCGTATTCGGGCTTGTCCGCGCCGACCGAGGGATAGTCCGTCTGCTGCGATTCCCAGGTGATCACGCCGTCCTTGACGTAGATCTTCCAGGAGCAGGACCCGGTGCAGTTGACCCCGTGTGTGGAGCGCACCACCTTGTCGTGCGACCAGCGATCCCGATAGAACTCATCGGCACTGCGCCCGCCCACCTGATGCAGGCTGCGCTCATCCGCCGAGACCTCGCCCCGGTGGAAATATTTGCCGAGACGCAGCAGTGCGTCACTCGCGTCGGTGGATTGCCGACCGGCCGAATCGGAGGACGCGGAAGCCTGAGTGCGCGAATTAACCACGACGCCCCCTTCGAGCTGTGAAATCGGGCTGTTGCACCGACTGTAAGGAGGTGGCGACGCAGGTCAAAGCGAATCTCTCACAGCCGGCACCGGTCGATCGTGAGGTGTGAGGTCGACGCAACGTGGCGGTCACCGCGCGATTGCCGCGAAATGCCGAGGACATCGATGTGACCAGGGCGGATCCGCGCTGACCGGCCGAAATGCGGGTTCCGGACAGTGTTTTGGGGACTAGCCGGTGATGCTTTGGAAACCACTGGTTCTCAGGCGGTTTACATTTGTTAACACATCTGGCGGGGGCCGCCGAGGCCGATTCCGCATCCGCGCGCGGCGGTCGAGCGGTCCCGCGCAAAGTCATTCCGCGGCCAGCCGATGGGTTCGCTGTTGATTCGCCAACAACTTCGGCTATGGCGATCTCGACCGATTATTCTTCGCCACATGGAGCAATTCGAGGCCGCCATCGAGTCCGCCGCCGGTGGCGGTGCGTATGTCGCGGTGCCCGCGCAGATCATCACGGCGCTCGGAGGCGGCGGTCGGATCCCGGTTCGCGCCACCTTCGACGGCATTGCCTACACCGGCTCGATCGGGTCCATGGGCGCGGGTCCCTGCCTGGGCATGCTGAAGGCGATCCGCACCGCGCTCGGAAAGCAGCCCGGGGATACGGTCGAGGTCACGGTGGAGCGCGACGAGTCCGAGCGCACCGTCGAGGTACCGGCGGATCTGGCGGCGGCGCTGGCACGCGCCGGGGTGCGCGCGGCATTCGATGCATTGTCGTATTCGGCCCGCCGGGAACTCGTCACGGCGGTGAACGAGGCGAAGCGTCCGGAAACCCGCACCCGCCGCATCGAGAGGGCCGTCGCGGCGGCACGCTAGCTCGGCGGCCGCGGCGCGAATGTTATTGGTGCTTCCCAACATTCGCACTCGGTGTGGCCGTAGACACGCGGGCGCTCGGCGGAAATTAGAGCAAATATTTCGTTTAATATTGTATCGGCTCGCCTCTGGCAGGACTACCAACTTTGTTGATGCATCTACGGTTTCATGGGAGTGTATTGCTGTGCCACGCAGGTCGACCGATGGCGGTGACGGGGCTCGCGTGCGCCCGCCTACGTTCGGGCGCGAGTTGCGCAGACTGCGCGACGATCGACGTATTTCTCGGGAAAAGCTGGCATTCGCCGCTGGCGTGAGCACCAGCTATATCACCCACCTCGAGAGCGGCGATCGCGAACATCCCACCAGGACGGTGGTGAATGCGCTGTTCGGATATCTGAATCGGGTTGCTCCGCTCACCGACGCCGAACGCAGACTGTTTTTCGATCTGGCCGGATTAGGCGTGGACAGATTTCCCTCCGTACCCGAACTACGCAATGAGATCAGTGCGGATATGCGCGACGGACTGCGCCTGCACGAGCCGAATGCCGCGGGCTACGTCGATACCCGGTGGAATCTCCTGTCCTGCAATGACATCTACGCCGCCGCATTTCCCGGTCTGGTCGACGATGTGAATGTGCTGCGCTGGTTCTTCGGCAACGAGGTGTCCAAACAGGTCATGGTCGAATGGGAGTGGGAGGCCGCGCTCACCGTCGACTGGCTGCGCGGACTGATCGGTCAATCCGGCGATACCGCCTGGTCCACCGAATTCCTCGACGAACTCGGTGCGTATCCGGACTTCCGCAGAATGTGGGCCGCGGGCGGCACCACCTACGGTCGGGATCGGCCCATGCATCTGCGCGACCTCGGCTCCGGGGAGTGTTATCGACTCGATGTCCAACTGTTCCGGGTGGATTCGGGCAATCATCCGGGTGCGATCCAATTCTTCCTCGGTATCCCGAGCCGTTGCGCCGGTCACTGACCAGTGTAGATACTTCCCTTGGCACGCCCGATATCGCTCATTGTCGCCGACAGCGACGTACCGAACGTATTCGATCCGGTTATACGAATATCGGGCCGGGACAGCGAAATACCCATTATCGCAACCCTTGCCGCGGAATATTCAGGGCAGTGTCAGTTCCGCGAACGAGGAGATCCAATGATGCGGGGGGCGTGGGGGATTCGGCTCACCGGGACGGTGGACACCGATCACCGACCAGCCCGCGGTGACAGCGGCATCGAGTTCATCGGGATGGTCGGACAGGAACAGTATGCGCTCGGCGGGGGTGCCGATGGCGCTCGCGATCTTCTCGTAGGACGTGGGTTCGCGTTTCGGCCCCGCGCTGGACAGGTCGAAGTAGCCGCTGATGAGTGTGGCCAGCTCGCCGCCGCGGGCGAAGGTGAACCAATCCTGTTGGTTGCGTACCGATCCCGAGGAGTAGACATAGAGCCTCAGACCAGCGGCGTGCCAGGCGGTGAGGGCCGGCGGGACATCCGGGAAGAACTCCCCGTGCAGTGCGCCATTGCGGAAACCCTCGGCGCAGATGATGCCCTGGGCCGCCTTGAGCGGTTCGGCCTTCACATCGGAGCCGAGCCAGTCGCGCAGGATCGCGGCGATCTCGTCGGTGTCGGCATCGGGGCGGTCGGCGAGTTCACGGGTGGCCGCGATAATGGGAGCGGCCGCATCCGTGCGGTTTTCGGCCAGCCACTCGGGCAGGCGGGCCCGGGTATAGCCGTAGAGGTCCTCGCGCACCGAACTGGTCGGGCTGGTGGTGCCCTCGATATCGACGACGACGGTGGCGATCACGGGGCCGTCAGCAGCTGATCGAGCGTCGGGAAACCCGAGCTGATGGGGTCGCCGGTGAAATCGCCGACCCAGCCGTCGGCCTCCTCGAAGAAGCGGACGGCGATGAAGTCGGGGCGGGTGCCCATATCGAACCAGTGCAGTGTGCCCGCCGGGACCGAAAGCAGGTCCCCGCCTTCGCATACCGCGGCCACGACCTCGTCGCCCAGATGCAGGTAGAAGCAGCCGCGTCCGGCCGCGAAGAACCGCACCTCGTCCTCGGCATGGCGATGCTCGTCGAGGAACTTCTCGCGCGCGCCCTTGGCGATCTGCGGCCACTCCGGATTCGCGTCGTCCGGGTGGATGCGGGCGATATCGATGTGCTTGAAGCGGCCGGAGGCATTCAGTTCGCCCACCCGGTCGGCGTATTCGGCGAGCAGTTCGTCCGAGGTGGTCTCGGTGGCATTGTCCAGCACCGGCCAGCGGTCGAAAGTAATACCGCGGGTTGCCAATTCGGCGCCGATCACCGCATCGTCGGCGGTGCGCAGCAGCACTTTGTCGGCATCGTCGGCGGCCATAACCTGCAACAGCGTCATGATGTCAGTCCAATCTCGAGGGTCTCGTTCGGATTACGCGCTGATCGCTTCGAGCGACCTGCAAGCAATCGCTAGCGGTGAACGCCTGCCGACGGCCGGTGCGGGCCACCAGCTCGCACAGGGCTTCGAGGCATTCGGCGCGGTCGCGTGCCTGGGAAAGATTGTCTCCCCACGTCGTGATCCCGTGCCCAGCGATCGCCAATACCGGTGCCGCGGTGGGGTTTTCGAGCAGGTAGGCTTCGATATCCGCGCCGATGCGCGCAACATCGGGCCAGTTCGGGAAGACGGGCAGATCCAGGACGGTCGGGTAGGTACCGTCCGGCTCCTTGGCCACCAGACCCTTGATGAGTTCGTAGTCCGCGATCCGCAACAGGGTCAGGGCGTCGGGGGAGCCAGCGCGCGTCGCCGCGGTCGTCGCGTAGGGCGGATGGATATGGACAACGGCGGCGGCACCGGTGGTTCGGTACACCGCGGTGTGGATTGTGGTCTCCGCCGAAGGCTTGCGCTGCTGATTCGGTATCGGCTCGGAGTCGGCGATGCGGACGGTCACCATATCCGCTCCGGTCAATTCGCCCTTGGACAAACCGCTGCCGGTGATCACGGCGGTATCGCCGGTGCGCACCGAGATATTGCCCGCTGTGCCCGGCATCCAGCCCCGCCCGTACAACTCGCGGGCGATATCGGCGATGGCGGCACCTTCGGCATTCGCGCCGTATACGACACCCAGTTCGGTGACGACGGCCGTCACCAACTCCGCGGGCGTCACATCGAAGGCCGGGTTGAACACGTCGGTGTCGACGGGAGCCGCTGTCACACCGCCGAATCCGGTCACCTCGGCCGCGGCCCGTTGTTCGACGACGATATCGGCACCGGTCGCCATGTTCGGATCGCGCGTCGACTCCGGCGCCACCACGATGAAGGGAATGCCATGGTGGTGTGCCGCGATCGCGAGCCCGTAGGTGCCGATCTTGTTCGCGACATCGCCATTGGCGGTCACCCGGTCCGCGCCGACCAGCACGCAGTCGACCTGACCGCTCGCCATCGCCCAAGCGGCAGCCGAATCGATGGTGAGCCGATGCGGTATGCCCGCCTCGGCCAACTCCCAGGCCGTCAGCCGCGCGCCCTGGAGCAGCGGTCGGGTCTCGTCGACCAGAACGTTCTCGATCGCCCCGCGCTCCGACAGCACCCGCATCGCCCCGATCGCGGTGCCGAAGGCACTGGTCGCGAGCCGTCCGGTATTGCAGTGCGTGAGCACGCGCAGCGGCCGGTCCGGGCACAGCCGCTGGACGAGATCGGCGGCATGGGTCGCGGCGGTCCGGTTGACCCGTCCATCCTCGGCCAGCATGGCCAGGGTTTCGGCGAGTACCGCGTCCGCACCGAGCGGCACCTTGCTCAGCACCCGCCGCACTGCCCAGGCCAGATTGACCGCGGTGGGCCGGGCGTCCGCGATCCGTGCGGCATCGGCCTCGGTCCGCGCCACATCGACGACACCGTCGGTGGTGTGCGCGGCGGTGGCGATGACCACGCCGAACGCACCGGCGATGCCGATCGCGGGGGCACCGCGGATGGCCAGGGTCTTGATGGCGTCGATCACCTGCTCGACCGTCGCGAGCCGTAACTCGCGCACCTCGTGCGGCAGTTCGCGCTGGTCGATGGTGACCAGCGCACCGTCGTCCCAGATCAGGGAACTGTCGTCCATCAGGTGCATCCTTCGCTCGTGCGGAATCGGGGTGTTGTCCCTGGTCAACGGTATCGGACGGGCGGTGTCGTCGGAAATCCGCACCGCACGTGCATCCGGCTCGTTCGGCGATGAACTCCGCTTCTCGTTCCACCGCCTCGATGGTTCGCTGCGGCACCTGGATCGGACCCGGGGTATAGGTGATCGAGCGCAGGTCGCCGGTGTAGCGGAAGGTGCCGCGGCGTTCGCGCAGCTCCCAGGAGACCGGGCCGCGGGCGTCGACGCCGACCGAGATGCCGGTCCAGGGTGACATACCGACCAGCTGCACCTGATCGCGCAGCTCCGGGCCGGGTACGCCATCGATCTCGATGACGAAATCCGCGCGCAACCGGGGACGAACGGCGGCGCGCACCGTGATCTGTCGGACGCCCGCTACGAGCGGTTCGGTCGTCACGGTGTTGTAGACGCCATAGCTGTCGAGCCCGAATACGATGCGGCCGTCCTCGACGTTATCGCGCAGTGTCCCGACGGCGGAGATGCCGTCGAAATCCTTGGCGGGCAGGCCATTACGCACAGTCGGCCGCCGCAGGCCGGCCAGCTCCAGCAGGGTGGGCGCGAGATCGGTGACATAGGTGTACTCGTGCCGGGTACCGTCGTCGTCCGCGGCACGCGGCAGGGGATGTCGCCGCGTCACTCGATCCTCGGCGCAGCATCGAGGACACCATCGGTGAACCGCTCCGGGTGCACCGGGTCGCCTCCGGCGCACTCCTGCGCGCCAAGGTCGGCGATCTCCTCGAATCCGTTCGCCTGCCACGCGATTACGCGGCGCGCCGCCCCGGCGAACTCTCCGGTGGCCAACGCCAGCGGGTCGCCCCGGCCCGCGCCCTCGCCCTGGCACCCCGACTGCTCGTTGCCGACGAACCCACCAGCGCCCTGGACGTCTCGGTACAGGCCCAGGTCTTGGACCTGTTCGCCGACCTGCGCGCCGAATACGGCGTTCATCAGCCACGACCCCGCGGTGGTCCATCAGGTCGCCGACCGCGTCGTGGTCCTGCGTGCGGGCGCCGTCGTCGAAACCGGTCCCGTCGCAGACGTATTCGTCGCTCCCCGCGCCGACTACACACGTCACCTCCTTGCCGCGGTCCCCACCCCCGACCCCCACCCGCCGCACTCCCGACGCCTCGGCGCCCGACCCCCGCCACCGAGGTCGCGGTAGCTCGTGCACCGGGCCGGACGGCAGTCGAGTTCCGGCGGCGATTGCCGCTGGGCTTCAGCGCTCGCACAGCTGGAGTTCGCCGACGATAGTCGAATGGTGGCTCGGGGAGCCGCCAATTGACTCGGCGCGATGGGCGCACAATTGTCTGCGGCAAAATGCGACTCGCCGGGGCGTGGCCCATCGGCGGTGTAATTCGAACCGTGCGTGACGCGTTCGAAGCGGCGCGTCAACCTTTATAGATCGATCGGCCGGAATGTATTGCCGTGAATAGTTTCCCAACGGCTGACGCACCGGAGAAGGTGCGAACCCGGCTCGGCCACGCACAACCGGGCCGCCGGCTCACGTAGTGGAACCGGCGGCCCGTTTCAGATCAGTGCTGTCCGGTTCGGCGCTGGTCAGCGCCTCGCCGTTCAGAACCCTGCCCGCGCTCGCTCTCCATGCGGTCGCGATCGCTGATCGGGCCGGATCGGTTCATGCCCTGGTCCTGGCGCTGCTGTTGCTGCTGCCGTTCCATCTGCTTGGGCATTTTCTTAGGCGTTTTCTTCGACTTTTCAGCCATCTCCACTCGGTCCTTTCCGAAGTGTTGTTGTATTCGCCTAACCACCACACAATAGCGAGCCGACATCACCAGTGGAAGAAGAATATCGATTCTTTACATAAGGAGCGGGAGGAATTCGACGAGGTCGTCGTCGGTGGCCTCCGCGGGGACGATGACCAGGCCGTCACGGTCGACGAGGCCGCCCAGATGGGTGGTGCGGATCTGCGGATCGCCGAGCCAACCGCCGTAGGGGGCGAGCCGAGCCGGGACGATGCGGGCAACGGGCCCGGAGATCGCGCTCGCATTGTGCAGTGGCCCGATCAGCGGGCGTCGCGGATGGCTGCCTGTTCGGCCCGCCACGAGCGCTGGGGCCAGGGCCATCAGCACGGCAACGGCCGCGAAGGGATTTCCAGGTAGGCCGAGAATGGTTGTACCGCTGGATGATTCGGCGACGACGGTGGAACCGCCAGGTCGCAATTTCAAGCGGTGCACCAGGGTTCGGGCCCCGGCTCGAGCTATCGCCGCACGCAACTGGTCCGCCGCACCGCCGCCGGTGGCACCGACGATCACCAGCAGATCGCAATCATCGGCGGCGCCGAGCACCTCGTCGAAGCCGCGCGGAGTATCACGTAGGTGGACCCGATCGATCGCGCGAATTCCGTACCAGGACAGCACATCCGGAAGAATCGGTCCGATCGAGTCGCGGGTCTGACCGGTCTGCAGCGGGCCGGTGCTGCGGATCTCGTCGCCGGTCATGATGATGCGGGCCCGCACCGGACCGCGCACCACCGCCTCGGTCACCTCCACACTGGCGGCGGCGGAAATCAGCCCCGCCGTGACCGGTGTGCCCTCGGGTGCAACGAGATCGCCCGGACTCCGCTCCTCCCCGCGACGGCGAATATCGTCGCGCAGCGGGGAATCCTCATGCTGGTACAGCATTTCGTCATTGTCGATCCGTGCGAATTCGTCACGGAGCACCCGCGTGGTGCCATCGGGCACATGTGCGCCGGTGGCGATCCGCACCGCCTCACCCGGCAGCAGCCCGACCGGGCGCCGCCCGCCCGCGAAGCCGATATCGCGGCGCATACGCCAAGGTCCGTCCCCGGCGACCGCGTAACCGTCCATGGCGGAGACATCGAAGCGCGGCAGCGACCCGACCGCCGTCAGCGGCGCGGACAGCGCGGCACCGCGCACCGAACTCAATTCGGCCCGATACTCGGTGAGTCGAGAGATATTGGTGCGCAAGGCATCCCGTGCCTCGTCGAGCGGCAGCGGCGTCGCGGCGACCGCGGCCGTCGGTGCGGGACGCCCCACACCGGCGGCACCGGATTCCCATGCCATCCTGGCCCTGCGCACCTGCTCCTCGGTATCGCAATCGGCGATACCGGCCATGGTGACCGTGACCGTGTCGGCCGGGATCAGCGCCTTCATCGGCTGATTGATCAGCGAATCCAGCCGCTGCAACGCGTCCGCCAGCGCCGTCCGTCGCCACACGCCGATCAGATACTGCGGTCGGCCGGATTCGTCGGCGGCGAAGACCGCATCCGCGCCGGATTCGGCGCCGTGCCGAATCAGCTCCCGCACTGTCGCCTGCGACAGGAACGGCAGATCCGCCGCGAGTACCACCACAAGGGGAGCGGCGGTCGGGCCGAGCGCGCGCAATCCGGCCCCGACCGCCGCGACCGGACCCGAGCCCGGCGGCACCTCCCGCACCTGCACGATCCGCGCATCCAATTCGGGCCGATGTGGACCGACCACCACGGTCCGCGCACACGGCGCCACCGCGGCCAGGGCCGCTTCGAGCATGGATCGGCCGCCGATGACGATGGCGGGTTTGTCGACGCCCCCCATGCGGCTGGCGCGTCCGCCCGCGAGCACGATCGCGTCGGTGGTGGTCACCGGTGCGCGCCTGGCGTGAGAGAGGGCATGGCCGACATGCTAATTCGTCGGCTGTACAGATCCAGGGAGGGCGGTCTGGTTCCGGCGGTCGAAGGGGCTAGACCGTCGAATAGTCCGGCATCGGTCGGCGCAGGCAGAACTCGTTCGTCTCCGGATCGGCGAGCACCAACCCGGGCATGCCGCCGACGTCGTCCGCAGCGACCTGGGTCGCGCCCGCCGCACGTAGTCGTGCCACCTCGGCGGCCGGATCGTCGGTGGGGAAGGACACCAGGTCGAAGCGCAGTCGATTGCGGCCGCCGCGCACATCCGGCGTACGGACGAACTCCAGCCAGGAACCCAGCCCCGTCGCCGAACGGAGCGCGGCCCCCCGCGCGCCGCCGTAGGCGATCGGCCAGCCCGAGGCGGTGGACCAGAAGTCGGCCAGCCGGGCCGGATCGTGCGTATCGATCACGATGGCGGCCACCGCGCCGGTGTCCACGTACTCCTCGCGTGGCTCCAGTACACAGAACTCGTTGCCCTCCGGATCGGTGAGCACCACCCACGGCACCGTGCCCTGGCCGATATCGACGTGCCGGGCACCGAGCGCCAGCGCGCGGTCGACCTGCACCCGCTGGTGATCGAGCGAGCGACTGGCCAGATCCAGATGCATCCGGTTCTTGCCATCCTTGGCGCGCGTCGCGGAGCGGAAGGTCAGGGCCAGCTCGAGACCGTCCGGATCGGGCGCCGCCACATCGACCTCGTCGGTACGGTCGATCGTCACCGCCCAGTCCAGCAACTCGGCCCAGAAATCGGCGACCAACCGCGGCCGGTCTGCATCGAAGATGACACATGCCAGGCGCGTGGACATATTTCAACGTTAACCGCCCATCGACGGCGGTGGGGCCGTTTACGGGAGCGGAAAACGCGCGGCGCGCAGGTCCACTCGGCCGTCGCGGATCGGCACGCCCTCGGCGGCCAGCAGGCGCAACTGACGGTCGGCCAGATGCGCGGCGGGCTTACCGCCCGCACCGATCACCCGATGCCAGGGCAGATCGGCGGAGTCGGTGCGCATGATCCAGCCGACCGTGCGCGGGGTGGACAATCCGGCCGCCGCGGCGATATCACCGTAGGTGACGACCCGGCCCGGCGGCACGGTCGCGACCAGCGCGCGCACCCGCTCGACCTCGGCATCGGTGGTGGCCATCCGGCTACAGCACCGATCGGATCAGCGCCGCGGTCTCGGCCGGGCGGGCCTGGGCGACCATATGGTCGCAGTCCCATTCGAGCATGGTCAGATTCTCGCCCAGGTGCGCGGTGAGCGCGGCGCGGAACTCCGGGGTGACGAAGGGCGGCACCACCTTCATCGCCTGCACCAGGATCGTCGGCAGGTCGGCGGGCGGCAGCACATAGTGCCGGGCCAGCTGACCCCAATAGGAGTTGACGGCGGGCAGACTGATCCGCCAACCCACCCGGCCGTCGGCGGTGGGCATCAGATGTTCGGTGAGTTCGGCATCGAGCAGACGCGGCTCCACCTCGCCCCAGCCGGTCGCGATCTTGTCCCGGCGGGCGTGCTCGACCGTGTTGTAGTCCGGTGAGGCCAGGCTGGACAGCGCGATATCCATCAAGCGCTCCGCCTCCAGCGCGATCGCCGAATCGAGCAGAATCAGCTTGCGCACCAGGTGCGGATGCTCGTGCGCGAGGTGCAGCGCACAGGCACCGCCG
This sequence comes from Nocardia sp. NPDC052112, assembly GCF_040680135.1. Lineage (NCBI taxonomy): Bacteria > Bacillati > Actinomycetota > Actinomycetes > Mycobacteriales > Nocardiaceae > Nocardia > Nocardia sp. NPDC052112. Next base: position 60,390 of record NZ_JBFAWD010000028.1, read on the forward strand.
AAGGAGTGGGCGACGACGACCACGGGCTCCTCGGTCTCCGCGGTGAGCAGTTCGACCAGATCCTCGACGATGGTCTCGAAATTCCATGGTGGCAATGAGGTCGAGCGACCGTGTCCGCGCAGGTCGGGGGCGATCATCCGGACATCGGGCAGATGTCGGGTGGCCAGTTCCTGCCAGCGTTTGCCGTGTCCGGTGACACCGTGCAGGGCCAGGACTTTGGGCCCGTCGGCAGGTCCGAACCGATACACATGCAGAGGCGACACAGCTCTCATAGTGGCGCATCGCGAAATCCGGCGCAGATCGAGGCGTGTGTCGCACCTCACCGATCGGTGAATCGCCCGCGTGGCGTGTCGGAGGTGTCTGTTGCAATAGCCCGCGTGGTGCGATCGGATAGCGCGGTGCGACTTGTTCGCCGGAACGTGGCGGCACCCCCGGCTCGGACCTGGGGGGCCGATGTTCGCGCGCTGTTCGATGCCGCGGCCGCGGTCGGTCCGATTCGGCCGGACTGGCGGCCCTGGCAGGTGCTCGGCGGACCGGGCACCGGCAAGACCGCGCTGCTGATCGAGCTGGCCGCCGAACGCATCGCCGCCGGGGCCGACCCGGAATCGGTACTGGTACTGACCCATTCGAAGCAGGCGGCGAGCACGGTCCGGGACGCCATTACCGCCCGGCTCACCGCTCCCGATTCCGCCGAAGGCGGGGTGCCCGGCGCCACCAGGGAACCGCTGGTGCGCACCCTGCATTCCTACGCGTTCTCGGTATTGCGCAGACATGCGAGCGCGCACGGCAATCCGCCGCCACGTTTGCTGACCGGTGCCGAGCAGGATGCCGTGCTGCGCGAAATGTTGCGTGGTGACCTGATCGATATCGCGGCCGGGGCGAGTGGCCTGTGGCCGGAACGACTGCAACCCGCGCTCGGCCTCGGCGGATTCGCCGAGCAGTTGCGCGATCTCATGCTGCGGGCCACCGAACGCGGGCTGGGACCCGAGGATCTGGTGCGCCTCGGCCGTGAGCACGGTCGACCGGTTTGGGTGGCGGCGGGCAAATTCGCGGTTCGCTACGAGCAGTCGATGCTGCTGCGCTGGTCGGTCGGGGTGGAGGCGCCCGAGGCGACCGCGCCCGCGCTGGATGCGGCCGAACTCGTCGGAGCCGCGCTGGACGCGCTGGCCGGTGATGCCGATCTGCTTGCGGCGGAACGGAACCGGATCCGATATCTGCTGGTCGACGATGCCCAGCATCTGGATCCGCAGGCCGCGCTGCTGGTGCGGGTGATGGGTACGGCCGCGCATACCGCGGTGGTCGCGGGTGATCCGGATCAGGGCGTATTCGCCTTTCGCGGTGCGGATTCGCGCTTTGTCGCGGACCTGGCCGCCCCGGATGGACAGCGAATCATCCTGCGGGACAACCATCGATCCGGCGGTGCGGTGGAACTGGCCGTCGCGCGGATCGCGGCCAAGTTGCCGGGCAGCGCACCTCAACGTTTTCCGGCACCCGATCACACGGTGGCACCGAAGGATGACCACACCGAGGTGCGGGTGCGGGTGCTGGCCACTCCGGCGAAGGAGGCGGCCCAGATCGCCGACCATTTGCGCCGCGCCCACCTCACCGATGGTGTGCCGTGGTCGCGGATGGCGGTGATCGTCCGCTCGGTGCCGCTGTCGCTGGCTCCACTGCGCCGCGCCCTCTTGGCGGCCGGCGTGCCGGTGCAGCAGCCCGCGCTCGATGCGCCATTGGCGCGGCGGCGCGGCGCGGCCTGGATGCTGCTCGCCCTGCGCGCGGTGCTCGCGCAGGATGCGCAGCGGCGTGGGCGACGGCGTTCGGCGGAGGCGATGTTCTCGGCCGAGGACGCATTGGATCTGCTGGCGGGCCCACTGGGTGGCGCGGATCAGATCACGCTGCGCCGGTTGCGTCGCGGTATTCGCCGCAGCGTGCTGGAATCCGCGCGCAGCGAAATCAAGGCCGCACAGGCGCGTACGGGTTCCGCGTCCAGCGCTGAACCCGATTGGCGCGCCGAGGATTTCCCACCGGATGAGGAGGAGTTCGCGCCGGATGAGGAAGGCTTCGGACCAGGGGTGGACAGCTCCGAACGGAATGTGACGACGGCCGAACGGAATATCGGCCACGTCGAACGGAGCACCGACGATGCCGACTGGTATGGCATCGAGCCGGAGTTCAGTAGCCGAGATATGGAATGGCAGCGCGACCATTCCGAATCGGACGTCGACGACGCCGAGCCGGCCTCCGAACACCCGCAACACACAGACGCCGCACAGCTGGCCGCAGCGGAGGACACACCGGCCGCGATTGAGCGGGGCGCGGACTACGACTCCGAGCGAGGCACCGGTGACGCGGAAGGAGGCACAGGCCAGGCCGAACGGGCCGCAAATGCCTCGGAGCGGGACGCCGACCAGGCCCGGCGCAGTGCGGATGGCGGCGAGCGGGACCCGGGCGAGGTTGAGCCGAACTCGCTGCGAGCCGATCAAGGCGGTGCGGCTGCTGCCGAGCGGAGCAGTGCCGATCCGGAAGGGGGTTCGTCGACGCCCGAACCGGACGACAGCCGTTCCCAATGGCGCGCCTATGCCGACAAATCCTCGGCCGAGGTGCTGTGTGACTTACTGGTCGGCCGTGCCGATCGTCGAATCATGGAGCGGCTGACCGATGTGGAGGCGGCACCGCTGAAGCGGGTGTTCGACGCGCTCGACCGGGCTGGCAAGACTAGGCGGCGCGGCGCCGGTCTCGAGGATGTGTTGTGGGCGCTGTGGACCGGGTCGCGGCTGGAACGTCGATGGGTGGCGCAGTCCGAACGCGGTGGGGCGGCGGGTATGCAGGCCGATCGCGATCTCGATGCCGCCGTCGGATTGTTCGATGCCGCGGCCGCCTATGTGGATCGGCTGCCGCGCGCGAGCATCGAGGGCTTCATCGAATTCCTTGTGCAGCAGGAGATTCCGCAGGACACCAGACCACTGACCGCGGCGGGGGAGGCGGTCGCGCTGCTCAGCGCGCACGCATCGGCAGGTCGGGAGTGGGATGTGGTCGCGGTTGCCGCTGTGCAGGAAGGCATTTGGCCGAATCCGCGCCCGCGCGGCACCCTGCTGCAGACCGAGGATCTGGTCGATCTCACCGCGGGCATCGTCGACGCGGGCGAGGTGGTCAGCCGGGCGGCCCCGATCATGGCCGAGGAGCGCAGACTGCTGCTGGTCGCGTGCAGCCGGGCCCGGCGCTCGCTGCTGGTCACCGCCGTGGAATCGGTATCGGGCGAACGCGATCTCGTACCCTCGCGGTTCCTGGCCGAACTCCTCGGCCACGACGACGACAGCGAACCCGGCGCGCTCCCGGTCGCCGACCCTGGCCGCGCCCTTGTCATGCATGCGCTGGTGGCCGAATTGCGTGGTGTGGTCTGCGATTCCGAGGCCGAACCGGAGCGCCGACGTCGCGCCGCCCACCAACTCGCCCGGTTGGCCCACGCCGGGGTGCCTGGTACGCATCCCGACCAGTGGTATGGCACAGCCGATCTCAGCTCCGCACGGTCGCTCTGGGATGACGACGACAGCGCGGTTGCCCTGTCTCCCTCCACCGTCGAGCTACTGCGCACCTGCCCGTTGCGCTGGGCACTGGAACGACACGGCGGCACCGACGGCGACAACCCACACGCCGTCAAGGGCAATCTGGTGCACACGCTCGTGCAGGCCCTGGCGGGCAAGGTACCGCAATCGCAGGTCCGCGCCGCGCTGGACCAGGCGTGGCAGGCCATCGACCCCGGCAGCGGCTGGCATTCCCGGCAGGAACTGCGCCGCACCGAGGCCATGCTGGAGACCTTCATGGCCTGGGTGCGCAATACCCGCGGTGAATTGACCCAGGCCGGTGTGGAGGTCCCGGTCGACTGCGTATTGCCACCGCGCACGGAAGACGAACGCGCCGTGCGGATTCGCGGCCGGGTCGACCGACTCGAGCGCGATGCCTTCGGCCGGTTCGTCATTGTCGACGTGAAGACCGGGAAATCGCCGGTCACCAAGCAGGCCGCGGCCGACCACGCCCAGCTCGCGACGTACCAGGTTGCCGCGGCAGCCGGCGCACTCGACGCCACCATCGGCGAGTCCACCTCCGAATCCGGCCGTGCGCAGGATGAATCCGCCCCTGCCGCAGGCGAAACGGACCGGTACACCAGCGCGTCCGGCGCTGCTGGCGAACCCCACAGCAGCACCGGCGAGCCCGGCGGTGCGCGACTGGTCTACGTCGCCAAGCCGAGCAGCAAGGAGGGCGCCACACAGCGCATGCAACCTCCGCTCGATGCCGACGCACTCGATAAATGGCGTGGCACGATTCATGATGCCGCGGCCGCCACCCAGGGCCCGAGTTACCTCGCCATGCGCAACGATGGCTGCCGGCACTGTGCGGTCGCGGGCAGCTGCCCCGTCCAGGACACCGGAAGGCAGGTGACCGACGAATGAGCGGCACCGTATCGCCGAACCGGCTCGCGGAGGCGCTCGGCCTCCCACCACCCACCGCGGAGCAGGCCGCGGTAATCGCGGCCCCACCAGGGCCGACCCTGGTCGTGGCCGGTGCGGGCGCGGGCAAAACCGAGACCATGGCCGCCCGCGTGGTGTGGATGGTCGCGAATCGTCTCATCCTGCCCGATGAGGTACTCGGCCTGACCTTCACCCGAAAAGCCGCCCAGCAGTTGACCTCCCGCATCCGCACCCGACTGGCCCGGCTCGCCGGTTCACCGCTGCTGCGTGACCTCGACACCGGCGGTGAGCTGCGCGCTCAGCTTTCCGGCGCCGAACCCGAGATCAGCACCTACCATTCGTACGCGGGTCGGCTGCTCACCCAGCACGGCCTGCTGCTGCCGGTGGAGCCAGCCGCGACACTGCTGACCGAAACCCAGCTCTGGCAGCTCGCCCACCAGGTGGTCCGCAACTGGGACGGCGATCTCGACACCGATCGCACCCCGGTGTCGGTGACCGAGGCGGTCCTCGCGCTGTCCGGACAACTCGCCGAACACCTGGTGGAACCCGAACAACTCGCCGAGGCCCACACCGAACTCGAAAAACTGGTCCACACCCTGCCCGCGGGCCCACGCCAACGCGGTGGGCCGAGCCAGGCCCTGCAGAACGTTGTCCAGGTGCAGCGCGAACGTGTCGCCCTGCTGCCACTGGTCAAACAGCTCGCCGAGGCCTTACGCCGGCGTGGCGCCTTGGATTTCGGCGCCCAGATGTCCCTGGCCGCCCGTCTCGCCGCCGAACATGCCGAGGTCGCCGCCGCCGAACGGGCGCGCTTCCGACTGGTCCTGCTCGACGAATATCAGGACACCGGACACGCCCAACGCATCCTGCTCGCCGCGCTTTTCGGCGGTTTGTCCGCCGACTTCGACGTTCGCCGCGGCGACGGCGATGCGACGCGCGGGCGTCGGTCGGATGCCGAGCAAACGGCAACCGGTCGTGGCGCACAGCGGCTGGCGGTGACCGCGGTCGGCGATCCGATGCAGTCGATTTATGGCTGGCGCGGTGCGTCCGCCGCCAACCTGCCCAGGTTCGCCACCGATTTCCCCAGCGCCCCAGGCATTCCCGCGCCGATCCTGCCACTGCTGACCAGCTGGCGGAACCCGCCGGAGGCGCTGGCCCTGGCGAATCTGGTCGCCGAACCGTTGCGTCGCAATGCCATCGACAGCGGCGGCGTAACCGTCGACGCACTGCGCGCGAAACCTGACGCCGCATCCGGTCTTGTCGCGCTGGCACTCGCTGAAACGGTTGCCGAGGAACGGGATTGGGTGGCGGGCCGGATAGCGGCGGAATGGGTGACCAAACGCGAAGCGGGGGAGCCGCCACCCACCTCGGCCGTGCTGGTGCGACGCAATGCCGATGCCGCCCCACTCGCGGAAGCCTTACGCGAACGAGGACTTCCGGTGGAAATCGTCGGCCTCGGCGGTCTGCTCGCCACCCCGGAGGTCGCCGATATCGTGGCGACGCTGCGGCTCATCGCCGAACCCGGCGCGGGCAGCGCCGCCATGCGGATACTCACCGGCGCCCGCTGGCGCATCGGCGTCACGGACCTCGCCGCGCTGGCCCGCCGCGCCAGGGATCTGTCGATCAGCCGTCTGCACGGCCATGAAGTCGATGAAATCACCGATTCGGCCGCGCTGGCCGAGGCGCTGCGCGAGGTGGCACCCGAACCGGCCGAACAGGCGGGGCTGGCCGACGCGATCGCCGACCCCGGTCCGCCGGAACAGTATTCGGAGTCCGGATTCGAACGCATCGTCGCATTGGGTCGGGAACTCGCCGCATTGCGTGAGCGCAGCGGTCAACCACTGGCCGAACTGGTGGCGGATGTGGAGCGCACCATCGGCGTCGGTGTGGAAACCCAGGCCCGCCGCGCCATGCTCGGCGCCGGTGCCGGACGTGAACATCTGGATGCCTTCGCCGAAGTGGTCGCGGGCTATGCCAGCGATTCCGGTGCCTCGCTCGGCGGTCTGCTCGCCTTCCTCGCCGCCGCAGAATCCGTCGAAAACGGCTTGGAACCGGGCGAAGTCGAGGTCGCACGGGACCGGGTCCAGGTGCTGACCGTGCACGCGGCCAAGGGGCTGGAGTGGGAGATCGTCGCGGTACCGCACGTGACCCGCGGCGTCTTCCCCTCCGGCGCGGCCTCTGGTACCTGGCTCGGCGCACTCGCCGAACTTCCCACCTCCTTGCGCGGTGACCGCAGACAGGACGATGCTGCCGAGGGCGTCCCCGTACTCGACCTGTCCGACCTCTACGACCGCGCCGACCTGGAACGAGCGATCAAGTCCCACAAGGAATCCCTGGACCGCCGTCGCATCGACGAAGATCGCCGCCTTTTCTACGTCGCGCTCACCAGAACCGAACGCGTCCTGTTCGTCTCCGCGCACCACTGGGCCGAAACCGGCACCACCCCAAAGGGACCGTCGGATTTCCTGCTGGAACTCGAGCACGCCAGCGAGGCCCCGGACAGCCCGGCCAACGGTGCGCTCACCATCGACCGCTGGGACGATGCCCCCGACGTCGATGCCGTCAATCCCTTCACCGATAATCCCGCAACCGCCGAATGGCCCCGCGACCCCCTCGGCAACCGCCGCGACCCGATCGAACAGGGTGCGTCCCTCGTCCGCGCCGCCCTCGCCGAACTCGCACACCCTTCCGCAGGCGCCACCGCGATGAACCGCGCGCCCCAACGCGCAACCCACGACAAAGCAACTACTCCAGTCGATTTCGCGGACCGCGCGCCCCATGACATCGACATGACACCGACTGTAGACCCTGCCACCGACAACTTTGCCGACCCGAGAACACCGGCCGCGTGGGCCGACGATCCGACTGCGCTCGCTGCCGACCCGTATGCGGACATCCCCCTTCCCGATGCGCCCGAACCCTTCGAGGATTTCTACGAACCGCGCGCGAGCGTGCCGGATCCACCGGACCGGGACGACTTTTCGCGGCCGTCACGCGGGCTCGATCCGCATCCTGACGATTCCGCGTCGCCCCGCGGCGACTTCGAGCCGCCTTTCGACGACTTCGAACCGCCCCCGGACGAATCCGCCCCATCGACCTCCGAACCCGCACCGCCCCATAACCATTCCGCCCTCGATCCCGACGACACCGACGGCTGGGCCGCCGATGTCGACGCCCTCCTCGCCGAATTCGAGGCCGATCAGGCCATCGCCCAGGAAGTCGAACTCCCCGGCCAGATCGCCGCGACCGCCCTGGTCGAAATGCGCGCCGACCCTGCCCAACTCGCCGCCCGCCTGCGCCGCCCGCTGCCCTTCCCGCCGAATCCACTGGCCCGCCGCGGCACCGCCTTCCACGCCTGGGTGCAGCGCTGGTTCGCCGCCGACCGTCTGCTCGGCTTCGACGAACTTCCCGGCGCGGCCGACAGCTCTGCCGCCGACGCGGGCCTGGACACCGAGCTGGTCACCATGCAGGAGTCCTTCCTCAATTCACCATGGGCCCACCGCAGTCCGCTCGAGGTGGAGATCCCCTTCGAAACCTCGATCGCCGGCACGGTGATCCGCGGCCGGATGGACGCGGTCTTCGCCGAGCCCGGCGGCAGTTGGATCGTGGTCGACTGGAAAACCGGCGCCGAACCCACGCCCGCCGACGAGCCCGCGGTCGCCATGCAGCTGGCCGTCTATCGACTGGCCTGGGCCAGGTTGATGGCGGCGCGCGACCATGGCACCGAGGCGGAAATGCTCGAACGCATCGGCGCCGCATTCCATTACGTGCGTACCGGGCGCACCATCGCGCCCGCCGAACTACCCGGCCCGGACGAACTGGCCGAGCTGATCCGCAATGCGGCACCGACGCCCCTGGAATGATCCAGACATTCACCAAACCTTCGCGTCGGGGCCAAGCGTCGGATCGGGGACCCGGTAGGCTGCCGTGCGTGCCGGAGGGACAAGCAACGCCGGAGATGGTCGACACCGTGGGATCGGCGAGCACAGGGGCGGGCGCGTCCGGTGTTCGGTGATCGCGCACGCAGTGTCGGACTGTCCAGTCGGCCGGATTTCGCGTTGGTCGGGGTGCTGCGCATTCCCGAAATCCAGACCAGCCCAGGTGCTTCGCTGGTCCGCCGGGTGCTCTTCGCGATCGGGCTGCTGTTCACTGCGGCGCTGGTGGTGTACTTCGGACGCGATGGATACCACGACAATTCCGGTGACGAGCTATCGTTCCTCGACGCCTTCTACTACGCGACGGTATCGCTGTCCACCACCGGCTATGGCGATATCGCGCCGGTGTCCCCCGAGGCCAGGCTGGCCAATATCGTCATCATCACCCCGCTACGCGTGCTTTTCCTCATCGTGCTCGTCGGTACCACCATCGGCGTGCTCACCGAGCGCTCACGGCAGGCATTCAAGATTCAGCGTTGGAGGCGCAGCGTGCGTAATCACACCGTGGTCGTCGGATACGGGACGAAGGGCCGGACCGCGATCGATGCCATGCTCGGCGACGGCGTACAGCCCGCCGACATCGTCGTGGTCGATACCGATGCGCTCGCCTTGGAGGCGGCGGCGAATGTGGGCTTGGTGACGGTGCACGGTTCGGCCACCCAGTCCGATGTGCTCCGGCTGGCCGGTGTGCAGCGGGCCGCGTCGGTGGTAGTCGCTGCCAATCGGGACGACACCGCGGTCCTGGTGAGTCTTACGGCGCGCGAACTCAACAAGAGCGCCAAGATCGTGGTCGCGATCCGTGAGGCCGAGAACACCCACCTGCTGCGCCAATCCGGCGCGGATTCGGTGGTCGTCTCCTCCGAGACCGCGGGTCGGCTGCTCGGCATCGCCACCACCACGCCGACCGTGGTGGAGATGATCGAGGATCTGCTGACTCCCGAGGAGGGCTTCGCGGTCGCCGAACGCGATGTGGAGCCGTCCGAGGTGGGCGGCTCGCCGCGCCATCTCGGCGATATCGTGCTCGGTGTGGTGCGCGGCGGTGAGCTGATCCGGGTGGGTGAGGCCGAGGTGGACGCGCTGGAAGCGACCGACAAGCTGCTCTATATCCGGCACGCACGCCGGTAATGCCGCCGCGATAGTCTCGAACCGTGGCCTCTGGATTTCAGCTCAATGGTGTTCCATTGCTTTCGCGTTCAGTGCTCGACCGGGCCGAGGAGATCCGGGCCGACGAACAGGCGCTGAAGGAGGGCTGGGCCGAGGCCGAGTTGCTCCGGATCAATAAGCGCGGGCAGTTCCGCTTCGAAGACGGTGCGCTGGTGCTGGAACCGGCGACCGAGCTGTCCGCCGAGCCGAGCCCGGCCGCGGCATTCCTCGGCATCCACGGCGGCAGACATGTGTGGGCCGTACGCGATATCGATCTGCAGGGCGCGCTGACGGATCTGCGCGCCATGGCGGGCGGTCTCGACGATCTCACCGCCGAGCTGCTCACCTCCGCGATGGCCCTGCTGAACTGGCATGACAAGGCCGGATTCAATGCCGCCGACGGCACCGCGTCCGCCGCGACCAAGGGCGGTTGGTCGCGGGTCACCGAGAACGGCCACGAAGAGTTCCCGCGGATCGATCCGGCCGTCATCTGCCTGCTCCACGACGGCGGTGACCGGGTCCTGCTGGCCCGCCAGCACACCTGGCCGAAGACGCTGTTCTCGCTGCTCGCCGGATTCGTGGAGGCGGGGGAGTCGCTGGAGCGGTGCGTCGAGCGCGAAATGCGCGAGGAGGTCGGCCTCGATGTGCGCGACATCACCTACCTGGGCAGCCAGCCGTGGCCGTTCCCGCGCTCGCTCATGCTCGGCTTCGCCGCCATCGCGGATCCCGAGCAGCCGCTGACCTTTTCCGATGGCGAGATCGCCGAGGCCTACTGGTTCACGCGGGCCGAGGTGCGCGAAGCTCTCGCCGTGGGTGACTGGTCCGCGCAGAACCAGGGCGCGCGCCTCTTGCTGCCGGGTTCGATCTCCATCGCGCGCACCATCGTGGAGTCCTGGGCCGCGCTCTGATCGAAGACACGCAGCAGTTCCGTGCGGGCCGATCGGTCCGCACGGTCGGATCGGGGCCTGATCAGGCCAACGCGGCCAACGTCTGCTTGACCGCGGCCAGCGACGGATTCGTCGCCGTGGACCCATCCGCGAACTTCACCGTCGGCACCACATGGTTGCCGCCGTTCACACTGCCGACGAACTCGGCCGATGCGGGATCGTCTTCGATATCGATCTCGACATAGCTGATGCCGGACTCGTCCAACTGCTTCTTCAGCCGTCGGCAGTAGCCGCACCAGGTGGTCGAGTACATCGTCAAGGCGGGGGTCACATCAGTCACGGACCGTTCAACATTTGACGGCCCGATCCTGTTCCATCGAACTCGAGGCGCGCCTGCACAACGCGGAATGCGATCCGGACCGGATCCCTTGCGGTGCGACTTGTCGGCGCGCACTGCCATGATGTGTGTCGTGTCGGCAACCAGTACGCGCGAGCCCACCCACCCGGAGTTGGCCGAGGCTTCGAACGGCGGGCTGGACCCCGAACAAGCCGCGGCCGTCCGCGCGCCCCGGGGGCCGGTCTGTGTGCTCGCCGGTGCCGGTACCGGCAAAACCAGGACCATCACCCATCGGATCGCGCACTTGGTTTCCGCCGGACATGTCAAGGCCGACCAGGTGCTCGCGGTGACGTTCACCGCGCGCGCGGCGGGGGAGATGCGCAGCCGCCTGCGTGCACTCGGACTCGGTGGCGCGGCCAATCAGGTGCAGGCCCGCACCTTCCACGCGGCCGCGCTGCGCCAACTCAAGTACTTCTGGCCGCAGATCGTCGGCGATGTGCCGTGGCAGTTGCTCGATCGCAAATTCCCGGTCGTGGCCCAGGCCGCGCATCAGGCCGGACTGTCCTCGCATACCGAGGCCGTGCGCGATCTGCTCACCGAAATCGAATGGGCGAAGGCCACTCTCATCGCGCCGGAGGACTATCCGGCGGCCGTGGCCGAACACCGGCGCGAGCCGCCCTATGACCCGATGCGGGTCGCGGCGGCATACAGCGGCTACGAGAAGTTGAAGGCCACACCGGACGGTCTGCTGCTCGACTTCGATGACCTACTGCTGCACACGGCCGCCGCATTGGAGGACTATCCGTCGGTGGCCGACGAATTCCGCGGGCGCTACCGCAGTTTCGTGGTCGACGAATATCAGGACGTCACGCCATTGCAGCAGCGGGTGCTCGACGCCTGGCTGGGTGACCGCGACGATCTGACCGTGGTCGGCGACGCGAACCAGACGATCTACTCGTTCACCGGTGCCACCCCGAGCTATCTGCTCGACTTCTCCCGCCGCTTTCCGGAGGCCACGGTGGTCCGGCTGGAACGCGACTACCGCTCGACACCGCAGGTGGTCTCCCTGGCCAACCGGGTGATCGGCGCCGCCCGCGGGCGCATCGCGGGCACCCGGCTGCAACTGGTCGGCCAGCGCGGCGACGGCCCGGATCCGGTTTTCGCCGAATTCGACGACGGTCCGGCCGAGGCCGATGCGGTCGCGCGGTCGATCAAGAAACTGATCGGCGCGGGCACACCGGCCGCCGAGATCGCCGTGCTCTATCGGATCAACGCGCAGTCCGAGGCCTATGAACAGGCACTGACCGAACTCGGCATTCCCTACCAGGTCCGCGGTGGCGAGGGGTTCTTCGCACGAAGTGAGGTCAGGCAAGCCATATCTGCATTGCGTCAGGTGGCCGCTCGCGAGGATCTGCCCGACCAGTCCCGCAGCGGTAAGGCCTTGGTTACCTTGGTGCGCGCCGCACTCGCGCCGGTCGGTCTCACGGCAACCGAGCCCGCGGGCGCCCAGGCCCGCGAGCGCTGGGAATCGCTGATGGCGCTGGTGCGGCTGACCGAAGAGTTGGTCGACCACGATGACGCACTCGACCTCATCGGCCTGCTGCGCGAGTTGGCCGCGCGCGCCGAGGCCAGGCACCCACCAACCGTCCAGGGCGTAACCCTCGCGTCGTTGCACGCGGCGAAGGGCCTGGAGTGGGATGCGGTATTCCTCGTCGGTATCGCCGACGGCACACTGCCGATCGCGCATGTGCTCGGCGCCGACGGTTCGGTCGCCGATCAAGCCGCGCTCGAAGAGGAACGGCGACTGCTCTACGTCGGCGTGACCAGGGCGCGCGAATATCTGCAACTGTCGTGGGCGCTCTCCCGCGGCGAGGGCAGCAGGCGCACGCGGCGCCGCTCCCGATTCCTCAACGGTCTGGTACCCGACGACTCGCCGGCCTCGCGAATCGCCGCGCCGGTTGCCGATAGCGCCTCGAATGGTGTCCGGCCGACCTGCCGGGTATGTGCTAAACCCTTGATCGGCACCTACGCCACCATGCTCGGCCGGTGCCGTCGCTGCCCGGCCGAACTCGATGCCGAGCTACTCGCGGCGCTACAGGCGTGGCGCGAGGAGAAAGCGCAGGATCTGCGGGTGCGCGAGTTCGTGATCTTCACCGACACCACACTCACCGCGATTGCCGAGCAACTGCCCACCGACGACAACGCACTCGCCGCGATTCCCGGAATCGGGGCGAAGAAGCTCGAGCAATACGGGGCCGAGGTGTTGTCGATAGTGGCGTCACGGCTGCGGTCAAGCCCACAAAACCGCAGGTAGAAAATAGGTTGTCGCGATGCGTGGCAACACATATGGTGGGAGTCACGCACCGGGAGGGCATCTCGGCGCGCAGAGTTACCGACACGAGTACAGGAGGGAGGCAGACCAATGAATGGCAATACGAACTTCAACGCCAATGGCGTTGCGGTGAATGCTGCACCCGTTATGTCGGCCTCCCGGGGGATCCTCACGAGCAGTGCCCGTTTGCGCGACCTGCAAGCAGTCGCTTTGCCGGGGATCGGTCTGTCCGGTGTCGACGTACGCGGGGATCACGGCAAAGCCATGAGCATGCATTCCCCGATGTGCGTCGTCATTCAGGACAAGCCCAGCGCGGGTTGGCACCCGGCCTTTGCCACCACGGCAGAAGCCGGCGCCTTCGCAGTTGAGGCCGGATATGCACCGGCAGATCTGCGGGCAGCACGCCTCCGCCGCACCGCACACCCAGCGACCGTGATCAGGATTCGACAGAGATGTCGAACTAGGTAGGGAACACTCCCCGACCTCCTGGCCACGGATCGCCGAAGCGAAACCGTGGCCAGTATTTTTTTTACCGGCCCTTCAGCCACCATCGGCCTCGGTTTCGCGGAACGAACGAACGTACCGCTGCAAACGAGCTGAAGGAGAACGACGTGTTCACCGCAGAGAGGCCACAAGCCGCTACTGACGTGACATGCCGAACCGTGGCACGGCCCACCCGCCCCCGGGAGGTCACAAAGGTCCTGCCTTGTCGAGCCGGAGATCCCGATCTGTGGTTCGCCGAGAGCCCGGTCCAGTTGGAGCAGGCCAAGGCGCTGTGCGCGTCTTGCCCCATCCAAAAGGTCTGCCTGACCGCGGCCATGGATCGGCGCGAGCCGTGGGGTGTCTGGGGCGGTGAGATCTTCGACCAGGGTGTCGTGATCGCCCGCAAGCGCCCGCGTGGTCGCCCGCGCAAGGTCGCGATCTCGGCATGAGGTCCGTGATGTCCCTCCCTCCGGTCGCTGAGGCCGCCTGTCCGGTCGGTTCGGATTCGGTCGAATCCGATCGGCCCGAAACCGATCGGCACAGGGCCCAGGAACGAGAAAGCAAACAAGCCGCTCACCGTGAGATCCGGTGGGCGGCTCGTTTGCGTTCTCGGCCAGTCGCTTTCGACTTCGTTCAGCTCGCGGAGCGCTCCTGCTGGAAGCCGGGCATCCAGGCCCGCACCAGTTGCATGAACGGCAGTTCGGCATCGAGCTGGGCCAGGATGCCGACCGAACCACCGAGTACGCGGAAGATCATCACGTACTGCGCGGGCAGTTGCAGTGCCCGCGCGGTCTTCATATTCGGACTGCCGATATCGGAGGCCTTACCCGCCACCCGCTGCATCCACTTGCGGGTGAAATGGAACGAATCGGTCTGGATCGGGTCGGTGAACGGCCGCAGGTAGTCGGCGATTTCCTCATCGGTAATGGTGCGGCCCGGAATCACCCAGCCGTGGTCGTACATGAGCTCGATCAGCTCATCGAAGCGTTCTTCCAGCTCGAGCGCCAGCATCCGGCCCAGGACCTCCGGGAAACCATCCGGCATCGGCGCGCAGGCGCCGAAATCGATGACGGCCAGTTTGCCGTCGGGCAGCATCATGAAGTTGCCGGGATGTGGATCGGCATGCAGCAGACCGACGGTCTCCGGCGAGGAGAAGTGGAATTTGCCCATCAGCCCGGCGACTCGATTGCGCAGCGCACGCGTGCCCTCCGGATCCTCGGCCCCCTGTTTGATGATCTGTGAGACCGGGATGCCGTCCAGCCATTCGGTAACGATCACCTTCGGCGCGCTGGCCACCACCTTCGGCACCACGATCTCGGGATGTCCGTCGAAGGCCTTGGCGAAGGTGCGCTGGTTGGCGGCCTCATTGCGGTAGTCGAGTTCCTCCTCGGTGCGCTCGGTGATCTCGGCGAGCAGCGGCTTCACATCCGCGCCCGGAATCACCGAGGTGATCAGACCGGACATCCGCGACAGTGTCTTGAGGTCGGCGCGCAGTGCCTCGTCGGCGCCCGGGTACTGCACTTTCACCGCGACGGCCCGGCCGTCTGCCCACACGGCCCGGTGTACCTGGCCGATGCTCGCCGATGCGGCGGGGGTGTCGTCGAAGGAATGAAAGCGGTGCCGCCACTGTGTGCCGAGCTGTTGGTCCAGGACCCGGTGGACGGTCTCGGCGGGCATGGGCGGCGCTGCGGCCTGCAGTTTGGTGAGTGCCTCGCGATAGTGCTCGCCGAACTCCTCGGGAACCGCGGCCTCCATGACGCTCAGCGCTTGGCCGAACTTCATCGCGCCGCCCTTGAGCTCACCGAGCACGGTGAACAACTGCTCGGCGGCCTTCTGGTTCAGCTGGGCGTTGATCTCCCCCTTATCGCCACCGGCGAGCTTCTTACCGAACCCGACGGCGGCTCGTCCGGCGATACCCAGCGGAATCTTGGCTAACTTGGCATTGCGGGACGAGCGACGGCGCACGATCTCAGACACGTACCCATCATGGCGGACGGACCCGCGCGATCGCCACGCCAATCTTGATGTCTTCGCCTGGCGGACTGTAAGAATCGACACTCTCATCGTGTGCTACCGGCGAAAATTCGGCGGCATCCGCAGCCGTTGTGCTGCGGCCACTCCCGGCGCGAAATCCGGTGCGTATCGAGTTCGAGTTCGATCGTGGTGTTCATGGTGTCGAGCTGACGTTCGGGGGAACAGTGCATGATCGCCTCGAGTTCGCCGAGCAGCAAAGCCGCCGTCGCCAGGATCCCGGCCGGTGAGGCGTGGCCGACCCGACCGAGCAATTGGCTCGCCAGCTGTGGCCACTCCGGGTCGTATTCGCAGCGGGTCAGATCGAGGCAGCGCAGGCAGCTCGTCAGGCCGGGAAAGACCAGCGGACCCACCACGCCCTTGCCATCGCGAATGCGGACCTGCAGATGCGGAATCCCATGCAGCACCAGCTCATTGGCCAGGCGCGGTTCGATGACGAGCGCATCGGCCAGCACCACGAGCTCACCCTGCCAATCCAGCACCGAACCGTCGGGGCAGTACCCCCGCGAGCGGATCGGCCGCAGTCCGAACCGACGCAACCCCGTCGCCACCGCATCCGAGAGCGGCCCGAGCCCGTGCACCCGCACCGAACGCAGCCGCCCCAGCCGCGGATCCGGATGCAATAGCAGGCCAGCGGCATCGATGCGATCCAGCAGTTCGGCCGCGCTGTCCGGGTCGATGCCACCTTCCTCGGCCCGCCAGATGATCTGCGGGCGACTGTGCATGCCGTCCAGCAGCCGTAGGAATGCCAGCACGGTATCGGTGTCCAACGCGGTCCGATCGAGGAGCAACGCCCGCTCCGGATCCCACCCCAGCTGCACGACCCCGGACGACCGCACCAATACCGTCACCCGCGGCGCCAGCATCGGCCCGCACATCCGCCTCGTCGTCATGGCAGCAGTATGCGGTTCGGGTCATCAGCGAACGCGCGCGAATCCTGTAGTAATCCACAGGGATTCGCGCCTTATCAACAGGACACGTCTCAGGACGCGTCGGTGTCCTTGCCGAGGTCCGGGCCGGATGCACCGTCGCCCTGCGCGGCCTCACGTTCGGCCCGTTCGCGTGCCTCGGTTTCGGCCAGTTGGGCCAGCGGATCGTCGAAGGCGTCCACACCGCCGCCGATCACCGAATCGATGAAGCCCGCGGGGGAGTCCAGATCATTGGAATCCGGCAGCAGATCCGGATGTGCCCAGATCGCGTCTCGCGCGTCGATACCCGCATCGGCGGTGAGCCGCCGCCACAGCGCCGCGGCCTCGCGCAATTTGCGCGGCCGCAATTCGAGTCCGACCAGGGTCGCGAAGGTCTGCTCGGCCGGTCCGCCGGTGGCGCGGCGGCGGATCAGGGTTTCGGCGAGAGCACCCGCGCCAGGCAGGCGATCACCGATCGCCTCGGTGACGACGACCTGCACCCAGCCCTCGATCAGGGCGAGCAGTGTCTCCAGCCGCTCCAGGGCCAGCTTCTGTTCCGGGGTGGTCTGTGGTTCGAACGCGCCCTGGGACAGGATCTCCTCGAGTTTCGAGGGATCGGTCAGCGACATCGGGTCGATATTCTGGGCCGCCGACTCCAGTGCGGAGAAGTCCATCTTGATGCCGCGCGCGTAGTCCTCGACCGCGCCGAGCACCTGCTGACGCAGCCACGGCACATGGCCGAACAGGCGCTGATGGGCGGCCTCGCGGGCCGCGAGAAAAACCAGGATCTCGCTTTCCGGCTGCTCGAGTCCGGCGCTGAACTCCGAGATGGCGGCGGGCAGCAGTGCCGCGGTGCCGGTCGGGCCGAGCGGCAGCCCGATATCGGTGGAGGTAAGCACCTCCTTGGCGAGTTGGCCGAGCGCCTGCCCGAGCTGCGAGCCGAAGGCGAGTCCGCCCATCTGCCCGAGCATGCCCACCATCGGACCGGCGAACTCGCGCGCCTCCTCCGGCAACTGTGAGGTCCACATGCCGGAGATCTGTTCGGCCACCGGATCACACAGCCGCTTCCAGGTCGGCAGGGTCTCCTCGATCCAATCGTTGGCGGTCCAGGCTGCGGTTCTAGTGGCGCCCGCGGGCAGTGTGGTCGCGCCGTCCAGCCACAGTTCGGCCAGGTGCGCGGCATCGTTCACGGCCTTGACCGTACTTTCGGAGACCGGCGGCACGCTCGTGCCGAGCTGCTGGCGGGCCAACCGCTTCGCCACGTCGTAGTTGACCGGGCCGGCCTGCGCCGAACCGGGCTGACCCATCCCACTGAGCATCTGGCCCAGCGAGGTGAGCATCTGTCCTAGCTGGGCCGGGTCGAAACCGCCCGCACCTGCCCCGCCGAAGCCGAACGGATCGTTCGCCCCGGCACCGCTCGGCTCGTCTCCGCGCTTGCGGTCGTCGTCATCGCGGTTCGAGAATCCGAAGGGGAGGTCACTCATACTCCAAACATTACGCGTGTGGTGTAGGGGGTCGATGTTCGCGCGGCGCGAAATCTCCGCCCGCGCGCACGCCGGTAAATATGCGCCTCGCACGACTTGGCGCGGCGGCGATCATTACTGTGGTCCAGGTGAATCGTCGGATCCTGACCCTCGTGGCTGCCCTGATCCCGGTGCTCGTCCTCGGTGTAGTGGGCAGCGTGCTCACTGTGCCGTTCGTCGCACTCGGGCCGGGACCCACGTTCAATACCCTCGGCTCGGTCGATGGCAAGCAGGTCGTCGACGTCCGCGGCGCGGAATTGGACCCGGTGACCGGTCATCTGAATATGACAACGGTCTCGGTGCGCGACGGGCTGAATATCTTCGAGGCGTTCGGTTTCTGGGTCAGCGGTCAGCACGGACTGGTCCCGCGTGCCGAGGTATACCCACCCGGCGTCCCGCGCGAGGAGATCGATAAGTCCAATCAGCAGGACTTCAAGGATTCCGAGGGCAATGCCGAGGTGGCGGCGCTGCACTTCCTGAACCTGCCGACGGTGGTGCTGGTGCGCAAGGTCGCCGACGACGGCCCGGCGAAGGAGACGCTGCGGGCGGGGGACGAACTGGTCAGCGTCAACGGCGCACCCATGGCCGCGCCCAAGGATGTCGTCGCCGCGGTGACCTCGCAGGCGCCCGGCAGTCAGATCACCGTGACATACCGGCGCGAGAACGCCGAACACACCGCGACCATCACTCTGGCCGCCCGGCCCGACGATGCCGGCAAGGGGTATCTGGGGCTGACCCCGACCGAGGGTGCGCGCCCGCCGATGGAGGTCTCGTTCAATTTGGCCGATATCGGTGGACCGTCGGCTGGCCTCATGTTCAGCCTCGCGCTGATCGATAAGCTCACGCCCGGCGAGCTCGACGGCGGCAAGTTCGTCGCCGGAACCGGAACCATCGATCAGGACGGCAAGGTCGGCCCCATCGGCGGCATCCAGTACAAGATGATCGCCGCACGCGATGCCGGTGCGCAGACCTTCCTGGTTCCGGCCGCCAACTGCAATGAGGCCAAGCAGCGCACACCGGACGGCCTGCGCCTGGTGAAGGTCGAAAACCTCAGCGGCGCAGTGCAATCCCTCAACGACCTCAACGCAGGGCGGGACACCGTCTCCTGCGGCTGAGCCTCACTCCAGCGTGTGGTGCAGTGCCTCGATGAGGTTGGGCGCCAGATTCGGATAGGTGCGCAGGTCGAGATCGCCGAAGTCGTCGAGATCGTCCTCGGGCTTGACCTGTAGCAGGCACAATTCCGCGCCCCTGCGCAGCACCGCGGCGAACAGCCGGGCCGTGCGCCGCCCCGGATGCGTTTCGGCCGCGGCGCGTGCGGCCGCATCGGCGGCCTCGTGATCGGCCAGCAGCGGGGTGAGCGCATCGTCGAGGGTGCTCTCGGCATCCGGCGGCAGCACGACGATTTCCTGGACGAGCAGACAGCCGCTGACGGCCTCGGGCCAACTGGTGGTCGCGAGGAATTCGTCCAGCGCCATCGATCCGCCGGTGATGTCCTCCGGGAACGACTCCTGCGCAATGGCGGTCAGCTCGCTGCCCTCGTCGAGCTGGTCGAGCAATCCGGGCTCGGCCGCGACCAGATCGGCCGTCGGCACCAGCGCGAACATCTGCGGCGGTCTGCCCCAACCCTCGGCATCCACGAATTCCGCCACTTCGCGGACGGAACGGGCGAGGACTAGTTCGGCGTGCAGATCTGCGGTCACATTGGACATCCTCGCACCAGCAACCATGTGGATGTATCGAGGGCGGCGTGATCTCGCAACCACGACGGAGCGAGTCTTACGAGCGAGCCGTGAACATGCAGCGCCGAAGGCGCTGCCAATGTCACCGCCCGATTCCGTAGAGTGGGCCGCGAGGCGGTCCATTGGGCCACCTGCAACATTGGACTGCGGTGTCACGGCCGAGAACATCGGTGCGAGTGCCGCCGGACCTTGGAGAGTGGCATCGTGGGCATGCGGCCCCCCACCGGCTTACCTTCGTTGTCCCGACGCAGCCGAGTGCTGCTGGTGGCGGCCATCATCCTGGCGGCCCTGCTGCTGCTGGGACCGCGGCTGACCGACACCTATACGAACTGGTTGTGGTTCGGTGAGGTCGGTTTCCGCAGCGTCTATCTCACCGTATTGCGCACGCGGATTCTGTTGTTCGTCGTCGTCGCGTTGTTCGTCGGTCTGGTCGTCTGGTTGGCGTTGCTGCTGGCCTACCGGACCAGGCCGGTATTCGTACCGGTGGCCGGGCCGAACGATCCGATCGCGCGCTACCGCACCACCGTGATGAGTCGGCTCAAGCTGTTCGGTATCGGTATCCCGCTGGTGCTCGGCGTGCTGTCCGGACTGGTGGCGCAGTCGAATTGGGTCACCGTGCAGCTGTTCCTCAACGGCGGTTCGTTCGGCCAGACGGATCCCCAGTTCGGTCTCGACGTCGGGTTCTACGCCTTCGACCTGCCGTTCTACCGCATGGTGCTGAATTGGCTGTTCGTTGCGGTGGTCATCGCATTCTTCGCCAGCCTGGTGACGCACTACGTCTTCGGTGGCCTGCGGCTGACCGGTCGCGAGGGCACGCTGACCAGGCCCGCGCGCATTCAGCTCGCGGTGATCGCTGGAATCTTCGTATTGCTCAAGGCGATTGCCTACTGGTTCGACCGCTACGAACTGCTGTCGAGCAGTCGTAAGGAGCCGACCTTCACCGGTGGCTCCTACACCGATATCAACGCGGTGCTGCCCGCGAAGCTGATCCTGCTGTCCATCGCGGTGATCTGCGCGATCGCCTTCTTCGCCGGTATCGTGCTGCGCGATCTGCGGGTGCCCGCGATGGCGGCCGCGCTGCTCGTGCTCTCCTCCGTCCTGGTCGGCGCGGTATGGCCGCTGGTGGTCGAGCAGTTCTCGGTGCGCCCGAACGCCGCCGACAAAGAGAGTGAATACATCGAGCGCAATATCGCCGCGACCAGGCAGGCGTTCGGCATCACCTCGGACAAGATCGAGTACAAGGACTACAAGGGCGACAGTTCGAAGAGTCCGCTGGAAGTTCCGGTCGATGCGGCGACGATCGGCAATGCCCGTCTGCTCGACCCGAATATCCTGTCGCCCACCTTCACTCAGCTCAAGCAACTGAAGAACTTCTACGGCTTCCCGGAGTCGCTGGATATCGACCGCTACACCCTCAACGGCGATACCCAGGACTACATCGTGGCCGCCCGCGAACTGCACCCGTCGGCGCTGAGCGGCAACCAGCTGGATTGGATCAACAAGCACACCGTCTACACCCACGGCAACGGCTTCGTCGCGGCACCCGCCAATCGGGTCAACCGGCCGCAGTACGAGGACCCCAATGCCAATACCGGCGGCAGCAGTGACAGTGGCTATCCCATCTTCCTGGTCAGCGACCTGTTCAACTCGACCGACCAGCAGCAGATCAAGGTCGACCAGCCGCGCGTCTACTACGGCGAGCTGATCTCGCAGTCCAATCCGGACTACGCGATCGTCGGTGCCGTGAACGGTAAGCAGCCGCGCGAATACGATTCCGACACAGCGCAATACACCTATAACGGCAAGGGTGGCGTCTCGATCGGGAACTGGTTCAACCGGTTGGCCTTCGCGGCCAAGTACACCGAGCGCAATCTGCTGTTCTCCTCGGCCATCGGGGACAACTCCAAGATCATCTTCAATCGCAGTCCGCGCGAGCGGGTGCAGAAAGTGGCGCCCTGGCTGACCACCGACGGCAATGCCTATCCGGCGGTCGTCAACGGCCGGATCCAGTGGATCGTGGACGCGTACACCACGCTGGACAACTACCCGTACGCGCAGACCACCTCGTTGGAGGGCGCGGTCGAGGACAGCATCGACAAGAAGACCGGACGGCTGTTGCCACGCAAGGAGGTCAGCTACATCCGCAACTCGGTGAAGGCCACCGTCGACGCCTATGACGGCACGGTGACCCTCTACGAGGTGGACTCCACCGATCCGGTGCTCAAGGCCTGGCGCGGTGTGTTCCCGGGCGCGGTCAAGCCGGAGAGCGAGATCTCACCGGAACTGCGCGCGCACTTCCGTTATCCCGAGGATCTGTTCAAGGTGCAGCGCGAAATGCTGACCAAGTACCACGTGGACAATCCGCGAGAGTTCTTCACCAACAATGCTTTCTGGTCGGTGCCCAGCGATCCGACCACCGAGGGCGGCACCTTCAATCAGCCGCCGTATTACGTGTTGCTCGGTGACGCGTCGGCGAACAATAAGCCGGTATTCAATCTGACCAGCGCCATGGTCGGCTACAACCGGCAGTTCCTTTCCGCGTACATCTCGGTGCGCTCGGATCCGGACGGCTACGGCAAATTCACGATCTTGCAATTGCCGACCGATACGCAGACGCAGGGTCCGCAGCAAACGCAGAACAGTATGACGACGGCGCCCGAAGTCTCCAGTCAGAAAACACTGCTGTCGAATTCGAACAAGATCAGATATGGCAATCTGCTGACATTGCCGATCGCCGACGGCGGAATACTTTATGTGGAACCGTTCTACAACGAGCGAAATACCGGAGCGGGCAGCTCCACCTTCCCGCAGCTGCTGCGGGTACTGGTGAGCTACCGCGATGTGGCAGGCAGTGTGAAGGTCGGCTTCGCCTCCACCCTGGCCGATGCGCTGAATCAGGTGCTGCCGGGGACTGGTTCACTGGCCACGCCGTTCGGCGGTGACCCGGCGAGCAGGCCGAAACCGGGGACCACCCCGCCGTCGGACCACGGCACCACGCCGCCGACACAGGGGACGACACCGCCGACACAGGGCACTACGCTGCCACCGGCGACCGGGTCCGGGGCCAAGGATGCCGCGGCAGCGGAGCTGAGCAAGAAGATCGAGAATGTGCGAAATGCCATGAAGTCCGGGAATTTCCAGGACTTCGGCAAGGCGCTGGAGGAACTGGACGCCGCGGTGAAGGCGTATCAGGAAGCCGGTCGCTGATCCGACGAGAACGGCCCCGTCACCCGGTTCGGGTGGCGGGGCCGTTCTCATCGACGCCGAGCCGACGTCGACCTCGGCGCCGTTGCCGAGCCGACGTCGGATTCGTCGAACGTCAGCGACCGAACGAGTCGATCAGCGCGCTGTTCTGGTCCAGCAGCTGCTTGTACGGGCCCTCGAGGCCGTTCTGCTCGGCCAGTTCGTAGCCCGCGGATTTGGCCTGCTCGATGGCGGACTTGACGTTGGAGGCCGGGGCGGGGGCAGCTTCGACGGGCGCGGCAGGGCTGGGTTCGACACCGGCGGGGCCGGGCTCCACGACGGCCGGACTCGGCGCGGACTCACCGGCGCGCAGGTACTGACCGCAAACCGGCCAGGCGCCCGCACCCTGGGTGGCGAGCACATTCTCCGCGACGCGGATCTGCTCTTCCTTGCTGGCATTATTGGCGGCACCGGCGCCACCGTTGGCCGCCCAGGTGCTCTGCGAGAACTGCAGACCGCCGTAGTAACCATTTCCGGTGTTGATACCCCAGTTGCCACCGCTTTCGCACTGCGCGACGCCATCCCAATTGTGGGTCGGGGCGGCCGATGCGGTGCCGGTGGAAAGACCGAACGGGACGGCAACGATTGCGCCGGTGACAGCGGCATAGCCGAGGGCGCGGGTGCTGAGCTTTCGGTGCTTCGACATGATGTATTCCCTCCCTGCGCCCACCGGTCCCGGTAATGCGAAAGCCGAGTCCCTGCCCCCAGGTGTGTCGGGGATCCTCGAACCGCGGGACAGGGTCGCCGGTGTTCGGCGGTTCGAGTTCGAGCCCGTCACGTTTGATCCGGGCCGTGGATCGACGGTAACGAAGAAATCTCGGCAGATCACATCTTGATAACTTCCCCATTGCATGATGCGAATAACGTGTATACCGGTGTTTGCGCAGGTAGCAAATGCCTTAAGAATGGATTCCGGACGGTCGGTTATAGCATCGTTATGTGTTCGGGATCACTACGAAATAGTGGCACGGGTCACGTTTGAGGCTATTGGCCGACTGCTCTGTTGCGTTCTGATCGACTTTCGCCGCACCGCTTGTGCCGATACGCCAGATGGATTCGGCGGATGCTCGCCTGCCGCCCTCGGGGCTGCCTGCATGTAACCTCACCTGCTCGCCGTCGCCCCGTCGTCGAGCCGTTGACCAGGGCAAACCCCCTGGAAGATAAGCGATTTGCCTTCCGCGCGTAGACGTGTGTAATGTTGTGTTTACCGACGCGGGGTGGAGCAGCTCGGTAGCTCGCTGGGCTCATAACCCAGAGGTCGCAGGTTCAAATCCTGTCCCCGCTACTAGGGAAACGGCCCGGAACGTACAGTTCCGGGCCGTTTTTCATGCGCGCCGGGGAACATATTCGGGAATGTTGGCCAGAGTCGGGATTCTCGAGCCGATCTGGTCGAACTGTGTTCCAGAGGACGGCGATTCTTCTTACATCCGCTGCCAATGCATGATTCGCGAGTTCACGAAGGTTGTCGTAGGTATCGGCGGCGACCGGCTCGACCTCGACATCGGCGTCCGAGGTCCAGGGCAGATCCGCGAGCGCGCCGGACCGTGACAGCTCCGCACCACGGGTATGCAGACCGCTGACCGACGCCGCGCCGGTACGGAGCTGTGGAGTGACTCGGCCGGACCCGCACGCTGAACGGTTGCGGTGCTGGACCTCCGACCAGTAGTTCGACGGTGATCAAGCCGGCGTGGTCGCCGCGCTTACCGGCCGGAATCGGCAGATCCGCACAATCGCCGGGTGGGGTCGTCGAGTGGGATGGATCGGCCGTGTCGGTCAGTCCGCGGCAACGATCGAAACGCGGACCGGCTCACCTTCCCATGTCTGGAAACTTCGCTCGGAGGCAATCTGCTATCTCTGATGCAGTGATGCCACGAGGAGGCCCAATGTTGCACCCCCCGAAGTTCTACGCCCAACGCTTTACGCTGGACAATCGGACCGGAGCCGACTGGTGATCACCGCCTCGATCGAGCCTGCGGCTCATCCTCGGTTGAGGTAGCCGTGAGGAAGCTACTGGCCGGTTGACAAGGTCAAGATCGTCAAATTACTGTTCAGCGTGATGAATCGTGTTCTACTTTTCAAGAATCTCAGGGATCATTGTGTCGATCCACATCGCAGTGGCGTAGACGTTGTGTACGTACTTCGTGGCATGTGTTTCAGACACCATCCCCGCTTATGCGCGCCTTAATCCTCTGGCAAGCCCACGTAGCGCTTCGATCTTCAGCGACGTTCGCTGATTATTTGCCCTACTGAGCCGGACGGCACAGCCAGGTCCAATCTGGGCCCTGCCCGCACCATCTCCTCGAGGCCTCAGGCCGCCCACGGAAGACGCTCCGCGCCATTCGAGGCACTTCGCCTCGATCGCGTCGGAATCCGTCATGTCGAAGAAAGGAATCGGCTGATTCCTTTGCTGCAGACAACAAACACACTCGTCAGAGGCTTACGGCGGGTCCCAGCCTGCCTTGGGAAGGATGTTCAGAGGTGACCGGATCGGCGTCGTTTGAGGTCGCTATCGTAGGCATGTCCTGCCGAATGCCGGGCGCGGCGGATCTCGACAGTCTCTGGCAGCTGCTCAGGGCGGGACACACCACGATCGGCACAGCGCCTCCTGGACGGGGGAGCATCACCGAGCGAGCTGGGTTCGTCGACACCGCGGGTGAGTTCGACGCGGACTTCTTCGGGGTCTCGCCCAATGAGGCGCGGGCCATCGATCCGCAGCAGCTGCTGGCACTGGAGCTGAGCTGGGAGGCGCTCGAGAACGCGGGCCTGGCCGCCACGGCGCGCGATGCCCGGCGGTGTGGTGTGTTCCTCGGCTGCACCGGAAGCGATTTCGCCGAAATCCTGGCCTCCCAGGGCGCCCCTGGCATCAGCCGCCACTCGCTGTGGGGTGTCGGGCGCGGCATCATCGCCAATCGCGTCTCGAACTACTTCGGTTTCAGCGGCCCGAGCATCCTGGTCGACAGCGCCCAGGCATCCTCACTGGTCGCGGTGCATCTGGCCTGTGAGAGCCTGCGCAGCGGCGAGAGCGACGTGGCCCTGGCCGGCGGCCTGAACCTGATTCTGTCGCCGACGAGCAGTGCGCGTATCGAGCAATTCGGCGCACGGTCGGCGCTCGGTGCCTGCTACACCTTCGATGCGCGGGCCGACGGGTTCGTGCGCGGCGAGGGCGGCGGCGTGGTGGTGCTGAAACCGCTGGCGCGGGCGGTCGCCGACGGCGACCGGATCCACGCCGTGATCCGCGGCAGTGCGGTCAACACCGGCAATGAACGCCGAGTGCTGAGCGCCCCGAGTCGGGATGCGCAGGCGGCGGCGATCCGTTCCGCGCTGACCGCGGCAGGTGTCGAGGCGCTGTCGGTGCAGTACGTCGAATTGCACGGGACCGGGACACCCGCCGGCGACCCGGTGGAGGCCGCCGCGCTCGGCGACACCTACGGCGTGGGCCGTGCGCAGGACGCACCGCTGGCCGTCGGATCGATCAAGACGAATATCGGGCATCTGGAGGGTGCTTCCGGTATCGCGGGCCTCATCAAGACCGTGCTCTCGCTGACTCACCGGGAACTGGTGGCCAGCTTGAACTTCGAGACACCGAATCCGCGAATTCCGCTCGAGGACCTGGGTCTACGGGTGGTGACAGGCACCGAGAACTGGCCGGCGGCCGACGTGCGCAGGGCAGCTGTGTCCTCGTTCGGTATGGGTGGCTCGAATGCCCATGTGATCGTGGAGGAGGCGCCCGCCGTAATGTCCGTCGCGTCCACGGTGGACGGCGCGGTCGGTGCGGTCCCGTGGGTGGTGTCGGCCCGCAGCGAGGACGGCGTGCGCGCACAAGCGACCCGGCTGCGGGAGTGGCTGCTACGCCATCCGGAGTTGGATGTGGTCGACGTGGCGCACTCGTTGCTGGCCACGCGCGCCCACATGGAGTGGCGCGGCGGCGTCGTCGGGCGGGATCGAGCGGAGCTGCTGGCCGGCTTGGCCGCCCTGGCCGATCCGACCGCGCCCGCTGTGGCGATCGAGCCGACAGCTGGGCGGGCTGAGCGGCGGCGGGTCGCGTTCGTCTTCCCGGGGCAGGGCAGCCAGTGGGAGGGGATGGCGCTCGGGCTGCTGGAATCGGGTGGCGCGTTCGCGGAGTCGATCGCGGAATGTGAGGCGGCGCTTGCGCCGTACGTGGATTGGTCGCTGACGGCAGTGCTGCGTCGTGAAAGTGACGCGCCCCCGCTGGATCGCGTGGATGTGGTGCAGCCGGTGCTGTTCGCGGTGATGGTCTCGCTGGCCCGGATGTGGCGAGCGGCCGGCGTGGAGCCGGACGTGGTGATCGGCCATTCCCAGGGCGAGATCGCGGCCGCCCACGTCGCCGGTGGGCTATCGCTGTCCGATGCGGCGCGTGTGGTGGCTCTCCGGTCACGGGCGGTCGCCGATGAGCTGGCCGGACAGGGTGGTATGGCCTCGATCGGACTCGGCGCGGACGCGGTCCGGGAACGTTTGTCGGCGTATGGGGATCGGCTGTCGTTGGCGGCGGTGAATGGACCGGCGCAAAGTGTGATAGCTGGTGATGTTTCGGCGATGGCGGACCTGCTCGCCGACTGTGCCGACGACGGTGTGTGGGCCCGCCGGATTCCGGTTGATTACGCGTCGCATTCGAAGGCGGTCGAGCGGCTCCGTGCTCGGCTGCTCGCGGATCTGGAGCCGATCCGCCCACAATCCGGTTCGGTGCCGTTCTTTTCCACGGTATTCGCCGACCGGTTGGATACCGTGGAACTGGACGCCGAATACTGGTATCGGTCGCTGCGGGAACCGGTTCGATTCGCCGATGCCGTTACGGCGCTGATCGCTGCGGGCATCAACGGATTCATCGAGGCGAGTCCGCATCCGGTGCTCACCATCGGCATCGGCCTGACCGCCGAGGCGGCGGGTGCCGCCGAGGGCGTATCCGTTGTCGGGTCGTTGCGGCGCGGTGCGGGCGGCCCGGAACGGTTCATGGCGTCGCTGGCACAGGCCCATTGCGCCGGTGTGCAGGTGGATCTGCGCGCGCTGGTCTCCGGCGGGGCGCGGGTCGACCTGCCGCCATACGCGTTCCAGCGCCGGAACTTCTGGGCCGGTGCGCCGGTCGCTTCCGAAGGCCGCACCGGTGTCACCGACCTCCTTGTGGCCACCGAGGAGCAAATCTCCGAAGGCAATGAGCCGACCGCAGCGTGGGAGAACGGCCCGCTGGCGCGCAAAATGCTGGCGGCTCCCGAATATCAGCGCGACACAGTAGTTCTCGACATCGTTCGTGAGCATGCCGCTGCCGTATTGGGCCACGAGTCGGCTCGATCGATCCATCCCGATCTGCCGTTCACCGAATTCGGCTTCGACTCCGTCAGCGGGGTGGAGTTGCAGAACCGACTGATACGCGCCACCGGTGTGCCGCTGCCGAAGACGCTCATCTTCGACCATCCGACCGCGAGTGCGGTCGCGGCGCTGCTACGGTCGCGGGTCACGGGGACCGACACCCGACTGCGGCGGGTTTCGCGACGCACCGAGCTCACCCGCCCCACCGGCCGACCATCCCCGACCTCGGACGAACCGATCGCGATCGTCGGCATGAGCGCCCGATTCCCGGGCGGTGTGCGGTCCGCCGAGGATCTGTGGGAGCTGGTGGCCGCGGGCCGGGACGCGATCGGCGAATTCCCCGCCGACCGCGGCTGGGACCTGGACCGGCTGTTCGACCCGGACCCCGATAAGCCGGGCAAGGTCTACACCCGCCACGGTGGATTCCTCAGCGCTGCGGGCGATTTCGATCCGAGCTTCTTCGGCATCAGCCCGCGCGAAGCGCTGGCGATGGATCCGCAGCAGCGGTTGCTGCTCGAAACGGCATGGGAAGCCCTGGAGGACGCGGGTATCGACCCGGTGTCGTTGCGGGGCAGCGACACCAGCGTCTTCGCCGGTGCCTGCTCGTCGGGATACGCCCGGCGGGTGACCGGTGACCTGGAGGGTTTCCGGCTGACCGGGACATCGCACAGTGTCATCTCGGGCCGCGTCGCATACGTGTTCGGCCTGGAAGGTCCGGCGGTGACAGTGGATACCGCGTGCTCGTCGTCGCTGGTGGCATTGCACCTGGCGTGCCAGGCGCTGCGCCAGGGCGACAGCTCGCTGGCTCTCGCCGGCGGTGTGACCATCGCGGCCAGCCCGTATCTGTACGTGGACTTCTCCCGCCAGCGCGGCCTGTCACCGGACGGTCGCTGCAAGGCGTTCTCGGCTGCCGCCGACGGTGTGGCGTGGTCGGAGGGCTCGGGTGTTCTTGTGCTCGAGCGACTTTCGGATGCGCAGCGGCTGGGCCACCACATCCTGGCCGTTGTTCGCGGTAGTGCGGTGAACCAGGACGGCGCGAGCAACGGCCTGACCGCACCGAACGGTCCGTCGCAGGAGCGGGTCATCGCGCAGGCCCTCGCCAATGCGGGGATCTCGGCGGGCGACGTGGACGCGGTGGAGGCGCACGGGACCGGCACGGCCCTGGGCGACCCGATCGAAGCGCAAGCGTTGATCGCTGCCTACGGACAGGATCGCGGCGATCGGGAACCGTTGCGGATCGGTTCCTTGAAATCGAATATCGGCCATGCCGTGGCCGCCGCCGGTGTGGCCGGTGTGATCAAGATGGTGCAGGCGATGCGGCATGAGCGGCTGCCGCGGACGCTGCATGCCGAGACGCCGACGCCGCACGTGGATTGGGCCGCCGGCGCGGTACGGCTGCTGACCGAGACCGAAGAGTGGATCGCAGGCGATCGAGTGCGCCGGGCCGGTGTGTCGTCGTTCGGGATCAGCGGCACCAACGCGCACGTGATCCTCGAAGAAGCACCTGCGGCAGCGGTGGGGGCTGCCGAGGGCGACACCGAAGACGATGCGGAGCGGCCCGCGGACATCACCGTGCCGGTCATTCCATTGCTGGTGTCGGGCAAGGGTGAGGCGGGTCTGCGCGCGCAGGCCGTGCGGCTGCGTGCCTGGTTGTCGGAGCGGCCGGAGATCGATGTCGCGGATGCGGCCTATGCCCTGGCGACGTCGCGGGCGCAGCTGGACTCGCGCAGTGTGATCTTCGGCAATGATCGGGACGAGCTGCTCGAGCGGTTGGCGAAGCTCGCCGAATCGGGAACCGGCGTAGGTGTCATCGCGGGCGACATCGGTTCGGGGACGACGGCATTCCTGTTCACCGGTCAGGGTGCACAGCGGATCGGCATGGGCGCCGGTTTGTACGAGGCGTTCCCGGTATTCGCGGACGCATTGGATGCGGTGTGCGCCCAGTTCGATCCGCTGCTGGGGTGCTCGCTCGAACAACTCATGTTCAGCGGCGCTGCTCCTGGCGGTGCTGCTGCCACGGTGCTGGATCGGACCGAGTTCACCCAGCCTGCGTTGTTCGCCTTCGAGGTGGCGCTGTATCGCCTGCTGGAGTCGTTCGGCCTCACCCCGGACGTGGTGATCGGCCATTCGATCGGCGAAGTCGCGGCCGCGCACATCGCGGGTCTGTGGTCGCTCGAGGATGCCTGCCGCTTGGTGGCAGCGCGCGGCCGTCTCATGGGTGCGTTGCCCGAGGGCGGAGCGATGCTGGCCATCGCAGCGTCCGAAACCGAAGTGAATGATGTCGTCGCCCGGTATTCCGAGCGAGTGTCGGTGGCCGCCGTGAACGCGCCTGCGGCCCTGGTGGTCTCGGGTGATGAGGACGCGGTCGCCGAAATCGAGGCTCGATTTGTCGAGCGTGGCCGGAAAACGTCGCGGCTGCGGGTCAGCCACGCCTTCCACTCGCATCGGATGGAGCCGATGCTGGCCGAATTCGAGTCTGTCGCAGCGGGCTTGACGTATAACCGGCCATGCCTTCCCGTGGTATCGAATGTTTCCGGTCAGCTTGCCGGGGACGAGCTGATGGAAGCTGCCTACTGGGTTCGGCAAGTGCGGGCCACGGTGCGATTCGCGCCGGGTATCGAGACGTTGATCGACTCGGGTGTGCGTCGATTCCTGGAAGTGGGGCCCGACGCGGTGCTGGCGGCGCTGACCCGGCAGACCCTGCCGGAGCGCGCGGAGCCGTCGGTTGTGGCCGCGGCGACGCGCCGGGATCACGATGAGCCCCAACAGTTCTTGACGATGTTGGCGCACGCGCACACGTCCGGCGTGCGGGTGGATTGGACGCCACTGTTCGGTGGCCGTCGGATGCCACGAGTTCCCCTGCCCACGTACGCCTTCCAACACCAGCGATTCTGGTTGCCGCCGCGCTCCGAAGCGACCGGCGACGCCCTCGGTCACCCGTTGCTCACCGGTGTGGTGCCGGTGGCCGGTACGGACGAGTTCGTTTTCACCGGCCGGTTCTCGCTGCCGACCGACCCCTGGGTCGCCGACCATATGACCTACGGCACCGTGGTATTGCCGAGTGCGACGCTCGTCGAGTTCCTCCTCGTAGCGGGCAGCAGAATAGGTTGCGGCGTCGTCGAAGAGCTGACCCTGGAGGCTCCGATCCTGCCGTCGGAGGACGACGAGGTCGAACTCCAGGTGTCGGTGCAGGAGCCGGACCGGACCGGGCGACGACAGTTCGGCTTCTACTTCCGTAAGACGGGCCCGGCCAGAGGTTCAAGGGACGAAGCCCCGCAGCTCAGGGGACAGGAGGGTCGCCCCGACACGAGTCCCCGAGCGGGCGAATGGGTGCGCAACGCCAGTGGCGTACTTGCCCCCTCCTGGGACGGCGATGACGCTCTGCTGAACCAGCTGCGCGATGAGGCCTGGCCGCCGGTCGACGCCGAAACCCTCGACACCGCATGGGTTCCCGAGCAGATCGCGAAGGGCTCCGGACTCGAATACGGTCCCGCGTTCATCGGTGTCGACGCCGCATGGCGGCGGGGTGGGACAGTCTTCTCCGAGATCACCTTGGATACCGCGGCCGCGCCCGAACCGGAGCGGTTCGATCTGCATCCCGCTCTGCTCGACCTGGTGATGCATGCCGGTCTGGCAGGGCTGGTCTGGCGCGATCAGGACAGCGATCCGAACACCGGCCGGTTGTTGTTCCGCTGGGGCGGAGCACGTCTGCACCAGCCGTTGGTCAAGGCGACGACGCTGCGAGTCATCGCAACGGCGACCGGCCCGGAGACGATATCCGTTGCGACCGTGGACGATTCGGGGCGGCCCGTGGTCTCCGTCGACGCGGTCGTCATGCGGCCCTATGACGTACAGCAGATGCGCGGCACCTTGGCCGGGGACGACGCCGATCTCTACGGCGTCCAGTGGATGCCCGCGCAAGCGGCGACACCGAGTCTGTCCGCGGACCGGATGGCCGTCCTCGGTTCGGCGCCGGTCGCCGGAGTCGACACCTGCTCGCCGAGTCCATTAGAACTCGCTGCGGCACAAGCGATTCCGGATGTCGTGGTCTGGCATCCCGAGGTCGGCACCGCGGTCGACGATCCGGCGGTCGTTCGCGGCCACCTGGAAACGGTCTTGGCGACAGTGCAGTCCTGGCTGGCCGAAGATCGCCTGGCCGATACTCGGCTGGTCGTGGTGACCACCAACGGTGCCGCGCTGCCGGGCGAGGCACCGGATCTCGCCGCGGCAGCCGTCTGGGGCCTGATGCGCAGCGCCCAATCCGAATATCCCGGCCGTTTCGTTCTCATCGACGCCGATCCGTCGGCCGCCGCGCCCCTGGATGCTTCGATGCCGATCGGCGCGGTGATCGCGGTAGGCGAACCACAGGTAGCCGTGCGCGCCGGAGCATTGCTCGTGCCCAGACTCGCGAAAGCACGAGCCGAGCACGAAGCCGAACCGGGACAGGCCCACCCGTCGCCCGACCACCACCTCTCGACGAGTCGCCACGCGACGCTGGCCCACCCGTCGCCCGACCACCACCCCTCGACGAGTCGCTACGCGACGCTGTCATTCGGCGCTGGCACCGTACTGATAACCGGCGGCACCGGTGGTCTCGGCGCGCTCGTGGCCCGACACCTGGTCACCGCATACGGAGTCCGCCGTTTGCTGCTGGTGTCCAGGCGTGGCGAAACTGCCGACGGTGCAACGGAACTGGTGTCCGAGCTGTCGGCAGCCGGGGCCACCGTCAGAGTGGCGGCCTGCGATGTGGGTGATCGAGCAGCGCTGAGTTCGCTGCTGGATTCGATCGAGGCCGATCATCCGCTGACCGGTGTAGTGCATGCGGCGGGCGTCCTCGACGACGGCACCCTCGCGGGCTTGACGGCCGGGCAACTGCGGCGAGTGTTCGACTCGAAGGCCGCGGCCGCATGGCATTTGCACGACCTCAATCGCGACCGTGACCTGTCGGCCTTCGTGCTGTTCTCGTCCATCGCGGCAACGATCGGATCGGCGGGGCAGGGCAACTACGCGGCAGCCAACGCATTCCTCGACGCGCTGGCACATCGTCGCCGAGCCGAAGGGCTGTCCGCGATTTCGCTGGCGTGGGGGCCATGGAATTCCGCCGCCGGCATGACCGGTGCTTTGGACCGCGGCGCCGTCGCCCGCTGGGAAAGGCTCGGTCTCCACCCGCTCGGGAACGACGAAGGTCTGCGGCTGTTCGATGCGGCTGCCGGCCGCGCGGCCGCGCACCTGGCCGCGATCGGTTTCGATCCGGCGCGGTTGCGGCGCGAAGCGCGCGACGGTGCGGTGCCAGCGGTGCTGCGCGGTTATCTGCCCCGCACCACCGCCCCGAGCGCGGCCGCGTCGAGTTCGCTGGGCACACAACTGAGCCGGGTACCAGCGGCCGAACGGTCCGCGGTGGTGCTCGAGCTGGTCCGGGAGCACGTGGCAGCCGTCCTCGGGCACGGCTCCGCCGAAGACATCAGGCCCGACGCCCGATTCGACGCTCTGGGATTGGATTCGCTCGGCGGCGTCGAATTCCGCAATCGGCTGTCGAAGGCGACCGGTGTCAAGCTGTCGTCCACGCTGGTCTTCGACCATCCGACCGCCGCGGCCGTCGCCACCCTTTTGCACTCCAAGATCGAAGACACGGCTTCCGGTTCCGGGACGACACGGGTGTCGCGCCGGGCACGCGTGGACGAGCCCATCGCGATCGTCGGCATGAGCTGCCGGTTCCCCGGCGGCGTCCGAACCCCGGAGCAGTTGTGGGATCTGGTGTGGTCGGGTACCGATGCCACCACGGAATTCCCGAACGATCGCGGCTGGGATCTCGAGCAGCTGATCGACCAGGATCCGGACAATCCCGGCACC
This sequence comes from Nocardia sp. NPDC052112, assembly GCF_040680135.1. Taxonomy (NCBI): domain Bacteria; kingdom Bacillati; phylum Actinomycetota; class Actinomycetes; order Mycobacteriales; family Nocardiaceae; genus Nocardia; species Nocardia sp. NPDC052112. The sequence continues at coordinate 94,586 of NZ_JBFAWD010000028.1, forward strand.
GTCTACAGCCGCGGCGGCGGATTCCTGGACGATGCCGGTGATTTCGACGCCGGATTCTTCGGAATCAGCCCGCGCGAGGCCCTGGCGATGGATCCACAGCAGCGGTTGCTGCTGGAAGCCGCATGGGAGGCATTCGAGCAATCCGGAATCGACCCGGCCACGTTGCGCGGCAGCGATACCGGCGTGTTCGCGGGCGCGTGCGCCTCCGGATATGTCGACCGCGTCACCGGCGACCTCGAGGGGTTCCGGCTGACCGGCACCACCCACAGTGTCGTCTCCGGCCGCGTGGCCTACATATTCGGCCTCGAGGGACCAGCGGTCACCATCGATACCGCATGTTCGTCCTCACTGGTGGCCTTGCATCTGGCGTGCCAGGCCCTGCGTCAGGGTGAAACGTCGCTGGCCTTGGCCGGTGGCGTCACCGTGGCCGCAACCCCATATCTCTCCGTCGATTTCGCGCGGCAACGCGGCCTGTCGCCGGATGGCCGGTGCAAGGCGTTCTCCGCCGCGGCCGACGGTGTGGCCTTCGCCGAAGGCGTGGGCGTCCTGGTCTTGGAGCGGCTGTCGGACGCGCAGCGGCTCGGCCACGACATCCTGGCCGTCGTCCGGGGCAGCGCGGTGAATCAGGACGGTGCGAGCAATGGCCTGACCGCGCCGAACGGTCCGTCGCAGGAGCGAGTGATCGCGCAGGCCCTCGCGAATGCCGGGCTCACACCCGCCGACGTGGATGCGGTGGAAGCGCACGGGACCGGCACTCCCCTGGGCGATCCCATCGAAGCCAACGCGTTGATCGCCGCATACGGGCAGGAGCGTGGGGATCGGGAGCCGCTGCGCATCGGATCGATCAAATCGAATATCGGTCACACCGTCGCGGCGGCCGGTGTCGGTGGCGTGATCAAGATGGTGCAGGCGCTGCGATACGAAACCCTGCCTCCGACCTTGCACGCGGAAACGCCGTCCCCGCACGTGGATTGGTCGGCCGGCGCGGTGCGCCTGCTGACCCGGCCGGAACCATGGCACGCCGGGGGCGCGGTTCGCCGAGCCGGTGTGTCCTCGTTCGGAATCAGCGGCACCAACGCGCACGTGATCATCGAGGAGGCGCCGGCCCCACAGCCTGTCGTCTCGCCACCGGCTACCGGCCACCCCCACGCGGCGGTGCCATGGCTGGTGTCGGCCAAGAGTGAGAACGCCCTGCGGGCGCAGGCGAAGAAGCTGCGGCAGTGGCTGACCGACCACCCCGACGCCGATCCGGCGGATGTGGCGTATTCGCTCGTCACGACACGTCCGCAACACGAGTGGCGGGCAGCGGTTCTCGGCGGTGGTCGTGACGAACTGCTGGCACGACTGGCACGACTGGCCGCCGGTTCCTCCTCGGCCGGAGTGGTTTCCGGCACGGTGGGCTCCGGCAAGACTGCCTTCCTGTTCACCGGTCAGGGCGCGCAGTGGGTCGGTATGGGCACCGGCCTGTCCGATGCCTTCCCGGTATTCGCCGCAGCATTGGACGAAGTGTGTGCCCAGTTCGATCCGCTGCTGGGATGTTCCCTGAAGCAAGCCATGTTCACCGGTCACCTGATCGACGATCAGGGAGTCACCGCTAGCGACTGCTTGTCAGGTCGCTCGGAAGGGTCGGCAGAGCCCGGAATTCTGGATCGGACACGACTGACCCAGCCGGCGTTGTTCGCGTTCGAAGTGGCGCTGTATCGGCTGCTGGAGTCGTTCGGACTCGTCCCGGACATGGTGATCGGGCACTCGATCGGTGAACTGGCCGCGGCATATGTGGCCGGCGTGTGGACGCTGGCAGATGTCTGCGAGCTGGTCGCGGCACGCGGGCGGCTGATGGATGCGCTGCCGGCGGGTGGCGCGATGCTCGCGGTCGCCGCGTCCGAGCCCGAAATCAGCACGGCGATCGCCGGATTGAGTGATCGGGTGTCGGTGGCGGCGGTGAATGCGCCTGCGGCCGTGGTGGTCTCGGGCGACGAGGACACCATTGACGAGATCGATCGGCAGTTCACCGAGCGGGGTCGCAAGACCAGCCGACTTCGGGTGTCGCATGCGTTCCATTCCCCTCGGATGGAGCCCATGCTGGCCGAGTTCGAGACCGTGGCGGCGGGCGTGGCCTTCAGCGCCCCGCGGATTCCATTGGTGTCGAATGTCTCCGGCCGGATCGCGGGAGACGAGATCCTGGATCCGGCGTACTGGGTGTCGCAGGTGCGCGCCGCAGTGCATTTCGCACCCGGTGTCGAGACGCTGGTGGCCTCGGGTGTGCGCCGGTTCCTCGAAGTCGGACCCGACGCGGTGCTGGCGGCGATGACGCGGCATACGCTGCCCGCGGATGTCGAGGCTCGATCGGTGGTCGCCGCGGCGGCCCGGCGGGATCACGACGAGGTCGAGCAGTTCCTGACGATGCTCGGCCAGGCTCACATCGCCGGGATGGCTGTGGACTGGAATCGGCTGTTCACCGACCGCCGGATGTCACGAGTCACCCTGCCCACCTATGCCTTCGACCATCGGCGGTACTGGCTCGAACCAACCCTCGGCGAGTCCCGGAACGCCACCTCGGAACACCCGCTGCTGACCGACGTGGTTCGGGTGGCCGACCGCGACGAGTGGCTGTTCACGGGGCGGCTTTCGCTGCGCACTCATCCATGGATCGCCGACCACACCACCTACGGTGTGGTGCTCGTCCCCAGTGCCGCGCTCATGGAGATGCTGCTGGTCGCAGGTCCGCGGATCGGATGCGGCGCCGTGGAGGAGCTCACCCTCGAGGCGCCGATCCTCCCGCCGGCCGACGGCGATGTCGAACTCCAGGTGCTGGTGCGCGAATCCGATCCCACGGGACGTCGATCGTTCACGTTCCACTACCGCCGCACCGGCGACGCGGCCGACAGCGAGTGGACGCGCAACGCCAGTGGCGTGCTGAGCAGCCGCGAGCTGATCGACATCGGACTGATGGATATGCTGCGAAACGCGCCGTGGCCGCCCGTCGACGCCGAACCGGTCGATACCGACTGGATTCCGGCCCAGGTGGCGCGTGCCGCCGGACTGGAATACGGCGCTTCGTTCATCGGCGTCGACGCCGCATGGCGCAGTGGGGACACGGTTTTCTCCGAGGTCACCTTGAACCAGGAATTCCCGGCCGAACGGTTCCATTTGCATCCGGCGCTGTTCGACATGGTGATGCATGCCGGAATCGCCTGCTTGATCTGGCCCGACCACAAGGGCGATCCCGCCGAGGGCAAACTCTTGTTCCGTTGGGGCGGAACGCAAATCCACACCACGTCCACGGTCACGACGTTGCGGGTGATGGCCATCCGGCGTAGCGGTGAGGCGATCACCGTCGTGGCCGTCGACCAGGACGGAAGTCCGGTGGTCACCATCGACGAAGCGGTCATGCGTTCCTACGACGTCCAGCAGTTCCGCGCCACGTTGCCGGGTGGACGGGCGGCACGGTACGGGTTGCGCTGGGTGACGGTGGAGATGCCCGACGGACACACCTCGACCGCGAGCGCAGCCGTGCTCGGAGCCGCGCACGTGGACGGAATCGACGAGCGGTATCCGGATCTGACAACGCTTGCCTCGGCCTCGACCGTTCCGGACGTCGTGGTGTGGTCGGAAGTCGCTGCGCTGCACGATGATTCGAAACAATCCGCGCGCAATCGGGTCCATGCCGCCTTGCGCACGGTACGAGACTGGTTGGCCGACGAGCGATTCGCACGGTCGCGGCTGGTTGTGCTGACCAGTCGTGCGGTAGCCCTGCCCGATGAGACGCCGGATACCGCATCGGCTGCGGTATGGGGGCTGCTACGTAGTGCTCAGACCGAATACCCGGAGCGGATCGTGTTGCTCGACGCGGACGAAACCGTTGGTGCACAGCATATTTCGGTCGATTTGCTCCGAGCTGTGCTCGAGACCGGGGAGCCGCAGGTGGCAGCGCGGGGCGAGCATGTCCTGATACCCCGACTGGAGGCATCGACCTCAGGAGATGTCGCGGAGCAAATATCGTTCGGCTCCGGAACCGTTCTGATCACCGGCGGGACCGGGGGATTGGGCGCGCTGCTGGCCCGGCACCTGGTCACCACGCACGGTGTGCGGCGACTGCTGCTGGTTTCCCGCCGTGGCGAGCGTGCGGACGGCGCAACGGAACTCGTGGCGGAACTATCCCGATCCGGCGCCGAGGTGCGGGTCGCCGCCTGCGATGTCACCGACCGCGACGCGCTACGAGATCTGCTGTCCGGCCTGCCCGCGGAGCACCCGCTCACCGGTGTCGTCCACGCGGCGGGCGTGCTCGACGACGGTACGTTCCACACGCTCGCCGATGACCAGGTCGATCGGGTGTTCGGTGCCAAAGCCGAAGCGGCGTGGCATCTGCACGAGCTCACCCGGAACATGAATCTGTCGGCGTTCGTGCTGTTCTCGTCGATAGCCGGAATGATCGGTTCCGCCGGGCAAGCGAATTACGCTGCCGCGAACAGCTTCCTGGACGCCCTCGCGATGCAACGCCGCGCCGCGGGGCTACCGGCACTCGCACTCGCCTGGGGTCCGTGGCAGCAGGACATCGGGATGACCGGCGCGCTGGATCGTGCCGCCATGAGCCGGTTGGAGCGACTGGGCCTTGCTCCGCTCGACCGCACCGACGGCCTGCGATTGTTCGATGAATCGCTGACTACGGCCGAACCGGTGCCGGCGCTGTTGCAACTGGATACCGACAAACTGCGCCTGGAAGCGCATACCGGTCCGATTCCGGTGGTGCTGCGCGGGTTCGTTCGCGCACGCGGCCGGTCGGCCCCGACATCGAGGGGTGAACTGTCGCTCGGGGAGCGTCTGCACGGTGTGGCGGCGGCGAAGCGACGCGGGGTCGTCCTGGACCTGGTGCGCGAACATGTGGCGGCGGTGCTGGGTTACGGGTCGGCCGACGACATCGGACCCGGCCGCGGCTTCAGCGAACTCGGCTTCGACTCCCTCGGCGGAGTCGAGTTCCGGAACCGGCTCTCGAAGGTGACTGAGCTGTCGCTGCCCTCGACCTTGGTCTTCGACTACCCGACCGCGGGAGATGTCGCCGACTACCTGCTGGCGCAGACCGCGGTGACAGCGCCCGCGCAACCGACATCGGCGGTGGCTGACGACATCGCGCGGCTCGAGGCCCTGCTCGAGCGGATCATCGCCGGCGGCACCGACAACGACGAGACCGTCGCCGGATTGCGGGGCGTCAACGAGCGCCTCCGCACCTACCTGGCCGGCACGTGGTCGGACAGTGAGTTCGATGATCTCGAATTCCGTTCCGACAGTGAGCTTTTGGATCTGATTGACGAGGAGTTCGGCCCAGCATGACCAACCCCGGCACCAGCAACGAGGAACGGCTCAGCCGGTATCTGCGCAAGCTCACCGGAGACCTCCGGGCCGCCAAGAAGCACATCCAGCACCTGGAGGACCGTGCCGGCGAACCGATCGCGATCGTCGGCATGAGCTGTCGGTATCCAGGCGGTGTCGAAACTCCGGCACAGCTGTGGGATTTGGTCGCTTCCGGCACCGACGCCGTGGGCCCCTTTCCGGTCGACCGAGGGTGGGACCTGCAGCGGCTGTTCGACACCGATCCGGACGCGCCCGGGACCGTCTACACCCGCGAAGGCGGATTCCTGGACGCGGCGGGCGATTTCGACGCCGGTTTCTTCGATATCGGCCCGAGTGCGGCCCTGGCGATGGATCCGCAGCAGCGGCTGTTCCTGGAAACGGCCTGGGAGGCACTGGAGGACGCCGGCATCGATCCGGTGTCGCTGCGCGGCAGCGACACCGGTGTGTTCGCCGGCGTGATCCACCAGGACTACGGCCCGCGCGTGGGTTCGCCCGGCCTCACCGCTGAGGCGGAAGGCCATGCCTACCTGGGTGTTTCGAGCAGCGTTCTGTCCGGCCGCGTGGCCTTCACCTTCGGCTTCAAGGGCCCGGCGCTGTCGGTGGACACCGCGTGCTCGTCGTCGCTGGTCGCCCTGCACCTGGCCTGCCACGCGCTACGACAGGGAGACACCTCGCTGGCACTGGTCGGCGGCGTCACCGTGATGTCGGATCCGGCCCTGCTGATCGCGTTCGGCCGGCAGCATGCGCTGTCCCCGGACGCGCGGTGCAAGGCCTTCGCGGCGGCGGCGAACGGGACGGGATTCTCCGAGGGCCTCGGCATGCTCGCGATCGAGCGGCTGTCCGATGCGCGCCGGCACGGCCATCGGGTACTCGCGGTCATCCGCGGCAGCGCGGTCAACCAGGACGGCGCCAGCAGCCGGCTGACCGCGCCGAACGGTCCGTCGCAGGAGAAGGTGATCGCGCAGGCGCTCGCCAATGCCGGTCTCACACCGGCTGACGTCGATGTGGTCGAAGCGCACGGCACCGGTACTACCCTCGGCGACCCGATCGAGGCGCAGGCGCTGATCGCCGCCTACGGACGCGATCGCGCCGGCGAGCCGCTGCGGATCGGCTCGCTCAAGTCGAACATCGGCCACACCTCCGCCGCGGCCGGTGTCGGCGGCGTGATCAAAATGGTGCAGGCGATGCGGCACGACATGCTGCCCGCGACACTGCATGTCGACGCGCCGACCCCGCATGTGGACTGGTCGGCGGGCTCGGTGCGGCTGCTCACCGCGGCGGAACCCTGGCCGACAGGGGAGCGTGTCCGGCGCGCGGGTGTGTCCTCCTTCGGCGCCAGTGGCACGAACGCGCACGTGATTCTGGAGGAAGCCCCTGCTGTCGAAGAGGCTTCCACCGAGACGGGGGACGAGGCACCTGATCAGGGTGTGCAGGCCTTGGCGGCGGGCGTCTGCACCTTGCTGCTCTCGGCGAAGACCGAGGACGGCCTGCGCGCGCAGGCGGCCGAGCTGCGGCAGTTCGCGATCGAGCACCCCGACGTGGCGGTCGACGATATCGGCTATTCACTCCTCACCACTCGCGCCCGCTTGGACTGGCGGGGCGTGGTGGTCGCCGGCGATCGCGACACACTGCTGGCCGGCCTGGCGGCGCTCGCGGAGTACGGCTCGGCGTGCACGGCCGCCGGCGTGACGGCGGCACAGGCGATATCGCGCGGGACCGCCTTCCTGTGCACCGGGCAGGGTGCCCAGCGGAACGGCATGGGACGTGAACTCTACGAAGCGTTTCCGGTGTTCGCCGCGGCACTGGACGAGGTGTCCGAACAGTTCGATCCACTACTGGGCGTTTCGCTGCGGCAGGTGATGTTCACCGGTGGCGGGCAGGACGATGCCGGCCTGCTGGATCGAACGGATTTCACCCAGCCCGCCCTGTTCGCCTACGAGGTCGCGCTGTGCAGGCTCCTGGATTCGTTCGGTGTCACACCGGATTACCTGATCGGGCATTCGATCGGCGAGCTGGCCGCCGCGTACCTCGCCGGTGTCTGGACGCTTCCGGACGCGTGTCGGCTGGTCGCGGCGCGGGGCCGCCTGATGGGTCGGCTGCCCGAAGGGGGGGCGATGCTGGCCGTCGCGGCGACCGAACACGAAGTCTCCGAGGCACTCGCCGGCCAGAGCGACCGGATGTCCCTCGCTGCCGTGAACGCGCCGCAGGCCGTGGTGGTGTCAGGTGACGAGGACGCCGTGGCGGCGATCGAGCGGCAGTTCGCCGACCGTGGGCGCAAGACCTCACGGCTGCGGGTGTCACACGCGTTCCATTCGCACCGGATGGACCCGATGCTGGCCGAGTTCGCCACTGTCGCACGGGAAGTCAGCTATCGCCGCCCGCAGCTGCCGCTGGTGTCGAACCTGTCCGGGCGGATCGCCGGCGACGAAGTGCTCGACCCGGCCTACTGGGTCCGGCAGGTGCGGTCGGCGGTGCGTTTCGCTCCGGGGATCGAGTCGCTGGCGGCGGCCGGAGTGCGCCGATTCCTCGAAATCGGTCCGGACGCCGTGCTGGCCGCCATGACCCGGCAGAGCCTGCCGGAGGACATCGAATCGCAGTCGTCGGTGATCGCCGGAGCCCGCCGCGGGCACGGCGAGGTCGAGCAGTTCGTGACCGGTCTGGCGCGGGCGTACGTGGCCGGTGCCGACGTCGACTGGCGGGTGTTCTTCGCCGCCCGCCCGGTCTCGCGAGTGTCGTTGCCCACCTACGCCTTCCAGCGTCGCCGCTACTGGCTCGACACCACACCGGGAATCGCCGGCGCCGATTCCCTCGGGCTGCGGGTGGTGGCTCACCCCATGCTGGACGCGGCCGTGCCGATGGCCGCCGGTGGTGTCCTCCTGACCGGGCAGCTGTCCGCGCTGTCGCAGCCGTGGCTGGCCGACCACGTCATCGGTGGGGCCATGTTGCTGCCCGGGACCGGATTCGTGGAGTTGGCATTGCGTGCCGGTCATGAAGCCGGGTGTCCGGTAATCGAGGAGTTGATGCTGCAGGCGCCGCTGGTGTTCCCCGCGTCGGGCGGGGTCCGGATTCAGGTCGTCGTCGGCGGACCCGAGCCGGAGTCGGCGCAGCGGTCGCTCTCGATCTATTCCCGCGGTGTACACGACCACGACGGCCGGTGGGCACTGCACGCTCAGGGCCTGCTGACCAGCCGAGACGACACGGCGATGCCCGAGCCGGAGGCTTGGCCGCCGGCCGCGGCGACCGCTGTCGAGATCGACTACACGAAGTTCCTGACGCGTGGTTACGACCTGGGACCGGCCTTCCGGGGTGTGCGGGCGCTGTGGCGCCGCGGCGAAGAGGTGTTCGCCGAGATCGCCGTCGACGCGGACACCGGCGTGCACGGTGCGGGATTCGGAGTTCATCCGGCACTGCTGGATGCGACCCTGCAGTCGGGACTGCTGGCCGGCGTGCAGGAGATCCCGCCGGGGCACGTCGTCTTGCCGTTCGCGTGGCAGTCGGTGGCACTGTATGCGGCCGAGGCATCGGTGCTGCGGGTGCGGCTGACCGCGACCGGTTCGTCGGTGTCGGTGTCGATGACCGATGGGCACGGACAACCGGTGCTGTCGGGCGAGATGACGACCCGTTCGACGCCGCTGGCGCAGCTGGCCGCGGCGGCCGCGGGTGCGGGCGGTGCGGCCGCTCCGATCCTGGAACTGGTGTGGTCGCCGACCGAATCCGAGTCCCCGGTTGCGGATTCGCAAGTGGGCCGATGGGAATCGCTGGGTCCGGAGTCGCCGGTGCCCCCGCTGGTCGTGGTCGAGGCCGGGTCCGGCTGGACCGATCACACCGGCGCCGATGTGGTGACCACGACCCACGCCGAGGTCGCCCGGATGCTCGAGGTGGTGCAGGCGTGGCTGGGGCAGGACCGGTTCGCGTCGAGCCGGCTGGTGGTCGCGACGCGTGGCGCGGTCGCCCTGCCCGGTGCGGATGTCACCGACTTCGCCGGTGCCGCGGTGTGGGGTCTGGTGCGGAGCGCGCAGTCGGAGGATCCGGGCCGAATCCACTTGGTCGACACCGACACTCGTATCGACGATCACCTCGGTGCGCTGGCCGCGGCCGAACCGCAGGTGGTGGTGCGCGCCGGTGTCGCCCACACCGCTCGACTCGGCCGGCCCGCCGTGGTGTCACCTACGACCGGCCGCGAGGCGTCCGCCTTCGGCACGGGAACGGTGCTGATCACCGGTGGCACCGGTGGTTTGGGTGCGGTGGTCGCCCGGCACGTGGTCGTAGCGCACGGGGTTCGGTCGTTGCTGCTGGTCAGCCGCCGTGGCTCGCAAGCCGACGGTGTCGCAGCTCTGACCGGCGAGTTGGAGCAACTGGGCGCGCAGGTTCGGGTGGTGGCGTGTGATGTCACCGATCCCGGCGCGGTGCGCCGTTTGGTGGCCGAGGTGTCCGAGCCGTGGCCGTTGACCGGGGTGATCCATGCCGCGGGCGTCCTCGACGACGGCGTTATCGCGGCGTTGACCGCGTCCCGGGTGGATGCGGTGCTCGCGCCGAAGACCGCCGCCTGGTATCTGCACGAGGCGACCGCGGATCTGGATCTGGCTGCGTTCGTGGTGTTCTCGTCGTTGTCGGGCACGATCGGCGGCCCCGGACAGGCCAACTACGCGGCGGCGAATACCTTCGTCGACGGTCTGGTGGCCCACCGGCGAGCACGAGGGCTGGCCGGTCGGTCACTGGCCTGGGGGCCGTGGGCACGCTCCAGCGGCATGACCGGACACCTGACCGATGCCGATGCGGCCCGGACGATGCGCGCCGGATTCACCGCGTTGTCGGACGAGCAGGCCTTGGCCGCATGGGATTCGGTCCTCGAGACGGGTCCGGGCCACGCGGTGATCGCCGGCGTTGACACCACCGCGATCCGCGCCAAGGCCGATGCCGGACTGCTGCCACCCCTGCTGCGGGAACTGGTACCACCGGCGGCCACCCGTCCGGCGGCGACCTCGATGGTGATATCCGGTCTGCGGCAACGGCTTGCCGGCCTGGATGCCGATCGGCAGCGGCAGGTCGTGCTCGATGCCGTCCGTGCGCACGTGACGGCCGTACTCGGCCGGGACGGCGTGTCCGCGCGCGATGCCGACCGCAGCACCTTCCAGGACCTGGGATTCGATTCATTGGGTGCGGTCGAGCTGCGCAACCGGGTCAAAGCGGAGACCGGCCTGGCGCTGGCGGCCACCGTGGTTTTCGACTACCCCACACCCGCCGCGCTGGCCGAGTATCTCCGCGAACAACTCCTCGACGGGCCCGGGAAAAAGCCCGTTCGTTCGATCGACGCGGTATTCGAGGATTTGGAATCCGCCCTCGCGACCGAAAATCGGGGCGAGGAGGAAAAGGCTCGGATCGTGGCTCGGTTGCAGTCCATTGCGACCAGTTGGGCAGCTCGAATCGACACCGCTGGCGTCCATCGTGACGACGATGTGGAAGACGCCGACGAAGCAGAGCTTTTCGCGATTCTCGACAGCGAACTGGAAGCCTGAGCACTGAATTCCTCGAGCTTGGCTCGAGTTCGGAAGGATTGCGGAAACTTAGATGGTCGACGACAACAAGCACCTTGAATACCTGAAGCGCCTGACGGTCGATCTGCGCCAAACACGCAGGCGGCTGCGGGAAGTCGAGGATCAGAAATTCGAGCCCATCGCGGTTGTGGGTGTGGCGTGTCGTTACCCGGGTGGGGTGGCCTCTCCGGAGGATCTGTGGAATCTGGTATCGGAGGGCGTCGACGCGATCGGTGAGTTCCCTGCCGACCGCGGTTGGGATGTGGACGGGCTCTACGACCCGGACCCGCAGGCGCGCGGGAAGTCGTACACGCGCTCGGGCGGGTTCCTCTATGACGCAGCGGAATTCGACGCGGAGTTCTTCGGGATCAGCCCGCGCGAGGCACTGGCGATGGACCCGCAGCAGCGGATCCTGTTGGAGACTTCCTGGGAAGCCCTGGAACGAGCCGGCATCGACCCGTCGACGTTGCGGGGATCCGATACCGGTGTCTTCGCCGGTGCGTCGAACGGGGAGTACGCCGATCTGCTGCACGCGGGTCCGGTGGATCTGCGGGGCTACCTGCTGACCGGTACGACCGGCAGCGTGGTGTCGGGCCGGGTGGCGTACACGCTGGGACTGGAGGGTCCGGCGGTGTCGGTGGACACCGCGTGCTCGTCGTCGCTGGTGGCGGTGCATCTGGCGGCCCAGTCGCTGCGCTCGGGGGAGTGCGCGATGGCGTTGGCCGGCGGCGTGACGGTCATGGGCTCGCCGGGGATGTTCGTGGAGTTCTCCCGGCAGCGGGGGCTGGCGGCCGATGGCCGGTGCAAGTCGTTCGCGGCGTCGGCGGACGGCACGGGCTGGTCCGAAGGCGCGGGCATGCTGGTGCTGGAGCGGCTGTCCGACGCGCAGCGACTCGGGCATCGCGTGTGGGCGGTGATCCGCGGAACGGCGATCAATCAGGACGGTGCGTCCAACGGCTTGACCGTGCCGAACGGTCCCTCGCAGCAGCGGGTGATCCGCGCCGCGCTGGCCAACGGGCGGCTCTCGACCGACGACGTGGATGTGGTGGAGGCGCACGGCACCGGCACGGTGCTGGGGGATCCGATCGAAGCACACGCCCTGCTCGCCACCTACGGCCAAGACCGTGATCCGGAGCGGCCATTGTGGCTCGGGTCGCTGAAATCCAATATCGGTCACTCGGTGGCCGCGGCGGGGGTCGGCGGCATGATCAAGATGATCATGGCGATGCGGCACGGGGTGATGCCGCCGACGCTGCATGTCGACGAGCCCACCCCGCGGGTGGACTGGTCCACCGGCGCGATCGAACTGCTGACCCGGAAGCGGGATTGGCCCGAGGCAGCGGACCGGCCCCGCCGGGCCGCGGTGTCCTCCTTCGGCATCAGCGGCACCAACGCGCACGTCGTCCTCGAACACGTATCCGCGGGCGAATCGGCCGAATCCGAGCCGGGCACCGACCCCGGCAGCTCGGGAAGCACTGTCGCGGTCGCGGTTCCGTGGGTGGTGTCGGCGAAGTCGGAGGCATCGCTGCGCGCCCAGGCCGCGCGGTTGCACGAGTTCGTGGCCGCCGATCCCGCGGTATCGGTGTCCGAGGTGGCGCATTCGCTGATCTCGACTCGCACGCTGTTCGCGCATCGGGCCGTGGTCGTTGGTGCCGACCGGACCGAGCTGCTGCGCCGACTGGCCACGGTGGCGGCCGGCGAACCGGGTCCCGATGTCGCCGTCGGTTCCGGCGCGGCGTCACGGGTCGGTGTGATGTTCGCCGGGCAGGGCTCCCAGCGGGCGGGCATGGGTCAGCAGCTGTATGGCCGGTTCCCGGTGTTCGCCGAGGCTTTCGACCAGGTCTGCGCGCAGCTGGATCCGCTGCTCGGGCTCTCCTTGCGCGATGCGATCAGCTCCGGAACCGAATTGGAGCAGACCCGGTTGACGCAGCCGGCGCTGTTCGCGGTCGAGGTGGCGCTGTATCGCCTGCTCGAATCATGGGGTGTCACCGCGGATGTGGTGTTCGGGCATTCGATCGGTGAGATCGCCGCCGCGCATGTCGCCGGCGTGCTGAGCCTGGCCGATGCGTGCACGTTGGTCGCGGCGCGGGGCCGGTTGATGCAGGAATTGCCCACCGGCGCAGCGATGCTCGCGGTGCAGGCCGGTGAGCAGGAGATCACCGCCCTGCTGGACAGCGTCGACGGGGTGGACGTGGCCGCGGTCAACGGCCCTGCGGCAGTGGTGATCTCCGGTCGTGCGGAGGTCGTGGACGTTCTCGCCGAGCAGCTGCGCGAGCGCGGGCGACGCGTCAAACGGTTGCGGGTCAGCCATGCCTTCCATTCCTCGTTGATGGAACCGATGCTGGCGCGGTTCGCCGAGGTGGTCGCGACACTGCGCTTCGATCCGCCCCGGATTCCGGTGATCTCGACCGTCACCGGGGCGGTGGCGGATCCCGGCCTGTGGTGCTCGCCGCAGTACTGGGTCGATCAGGTGCGGCGGCCGGTGCGGTTCGCCGACGCCGCGGCCGCGGCCTGGGCCGACGGTGTGGACACCTTTGTGGAAGTGGGTCCCGACTCGGTGCTGTCGGCGATGACAGCCGAGTGCCTGCCCGAGGCGGCGACCGCGGTGGCCGTGCTGCATCCCGAGCGTGCGGAACCCGCCGAGATCCTCGCCGCGGTGGCGCGGTTGTCTGTGCGGGCGGTGCCGGTGCGCTGGAACGCGGTACTCGCGGACCCGAACCCGGCGCCGGTGGAACTGCCCACATATGCCTTCGACCGCCGGCGCTTCTGGCTCGAACCCGCGCTCGGTGCCGCCGGTGTCGAATCGGTGGGTCTCGGCGCGATGGGGCATCCGCTGCTGGGTGCGGTCGTGTCGGAAGCGAAGTCCGGCGACGTGCTGCTGACCGGCCGGTTGTCGGTGGCGACGCAGCCGTGGCTGGCCGACCACGCGGTCGCCGGGTCGGTCCTGCTGCCGGGGACCGGCTTCGTCGAGCTGGCCTTGCGCGCCGGTGCCGAAGCCGGATACCCGGTAATCGACGACCTGACACTGCAGGCGCCGCTGCTGCTGCCCGCCTCGGGCGGTGTGCGGATCCAGGTTGTCGTCGGCGGGCCGGGGCCGGAGTTCACGCAGCGGCCGATTTCGATCTACTCGCGCGGTGAGCATGATCCGGACGGTCAGTGGGTCCTGAACGCGCGGGGGCAGCTGACCACCCTGGACGACACGGCCGCGCCCGCATCGCAGACCTGGCCGCCGGCCGCGGCGACCGATCTCGATGTCGCGTCCGCGTACGCGGCGCTGTCGGCGCGGGGCTACGAGTACGGTCCGGCCTTCCAGAGTGTGCGGGCGTTGTGGCGACGTGGTGCCGAGGTATTCGCCGAAATCGCCATCGACGCCGATAGTGGTGCGCGCGCCGAAGGATTCGGGATTCATCCGGCACTACTGGACGGGGCACTGCAGGCCGGACTGCTGGCCGGCGTCCTCGATACTGCTGCGGGACAGCCGGATTCACCGTTCACAGTGGCGGCCGGGCAAGTCGTGCTGCCCTTCTCGTGGGGGTCGATCGCGCTGCACGCGGCCGAGGCATCCGTGCTGCGTGTTCGGTTGACCACCACCGGATCGTCGGTGTCGCTGTGGGCGGCGGACGAGCAGGGGCAGCCGGTATTGTCCGGATCGGTGACGCCCCGGCCCATGCGACTGGAGCAGCTCGCCGCGGGTGCGGGCGGCCCAGCGGATCCGTTGCTGGAAGTGGTGTGGTCGCCGGTCGAATCGGATTCGCCCGCAGTGGATTCGGGTTCGGTCCGGTGGGACCGGCTGGAACCGGACGCGGCGGTGCCGCCGGTCGTGGTGGTCGAGGTCGGGTCCGGGTGGAGCGAAGCCTCCGGCACCGACATGGTGAGCGCTACCCATGCCGAGGTCGCACGCGTCCTCGAGGTGGTACAGGTGTGGCTGTCCGAGGACCGGTTCGCCGCGAGCACATTGCTGGTCGCCACCCGTGGTGCGGTCGCAGTGGCCGGCGAGGACCTCACCGATCTCGCCGGTGCCGCGGTGTGGGGCTTGGTACGGACCGCACAGACCGAGGATCCCGGACGAATCATCCTGGTGGACACCGACACCGGGGTCGACCGGTCCGTCGCGGCCACTGTCGTGGCCGTGGGCGAACCTCAGGTAGTCCTCCGTGACGGCATCCCCCACACCGCGCGGCTCACCCGGCCTGCGCCCGTCGCTCCATCGGCCGCCGCCGACGCCTTCGGTGCCGGAACGGTGCTGATCACCGGTGGCACAGGTGGTTTGGGTGCGGTGGCGGCCCGGCACGTGGTGGCCGAGCACGGCGTACGGTCGTTGCTGCTGGTGAGTCGCCGTGGTCCTCGGGTCGAGGGCATCGCGGCGTTGTGCGCCGAGCTGGAGCAATTGGGTGCGCAGGTGCGGGTGGTGGCGTGTGATGTCACCGACGCCGACGCGGTGGCCGGGCTGCTGGCCGACATCCCCGCACAGTGGCCGTTGACCGGTGTGATCCATGCCGCGGGTGTGCTCGACGACGGGGTGATCGCCTCGTTGACCGCCCAGCGAGTGGATGCGGTGCTGGCACCGAAGGTGGATGCCGCATGGCATCTGCACCAGGCGACCGCGGACCTGGATCTTGCCGCGTTCGTAGTGTTTTCGTCGATATCGGGCACCGTGGGCGGTCCTGGGCAGGGCAACTACGCGGCCGCGAACGCTTTCCTGGACGGGCTGGTGACCCACCGGCGAGCCCGCGGACTGGCCGGCCAGTCGCTGGCGTGGGGTCCGTGGGCGCGCTCGGGCGGTATGACCGGGCAGCTGGGTGCAGCCGACCTGGCTCGGATGAGCCGGGCCGGATTCACCGCGATGCCGGACGAGCCGGCGTTGGCCGGGTGGGATGCGGTGCTCGAACGCGGCACGGCGCACGCGGTGATCGCCACGGTCGACACCGCCACGATCCGCGCCAAGGCCGAGGCCGGACTGCTGCCCCCGCTGCTGCGCGCACTGGCGCCGGCGGTGCGGCGCTCCGCGGCGCTCGCGACGGTGGGGTCGACTCTGCGGCAACGGCTTTCGGGTCTGGACGCCGGTCGGCAGCGGCAGGCGGTGCTCGATACCGTCCGCACCCACATCGCGGCGGTTCTCGGCCACGACAGTGCGTCCGCGATCGATCCCGATCGTGCCTTCCAGGACCTGGGTTTCGATTCCCTGGGTGCGGTCGAGCTGCGTAACCGGCTCAAGACCGCCACCGGCCTGTCGTTGCCGGCCGCGGTCGTCTTCGACTACCCCACACCGCAGGCGCTGGCCGCACACCTGACCGACGAGCTCACCGGTACCGGGCACAACGTGGCGGTCACCGCCGCGAAAGCCTTCGACGGCGAACCGATCGCCATCGTCGGCATGGCGTGCCGGTACCCGGGCGGGGTCCGATCGCCCGAGGAGCTGTGGCAGCTGGTGGTGACCGGGGCCGACGCGACGTCGGAGTTCCCGGTGAACCGCGGCTGGGATACCGAGCGGCTGTACGACCCGACCGGGGAAACACCGCACACCACGTACACGCGTTCGGGCGGATTCCTGCATGCCGCAGGTGAGTTCGATCCGGCGTTCTTCAATATCAGTCCGAATGAGGCCGCGCTGATGGATCCGCAGCAGTTTCTGCTGTTGGAGACTTCGTGGGAGGCGTTCGAGCGGGCCGGTGTCGACCCCGCGCTGCTGCGCGGCAGTGCGACCGGTGTCTTCGCCGGCATGATGTATCACGACTATCCGGCCAACGCTAACGCGGGATCCATTGCGTCCGGCCGGATCTCGTATGTGTTCGGGCTGGAGGGGCCGTCGGTCACGGTGGACACGGCGTGTTCGTCGTCTCTGGTGACAATGCATTTGGCGGCACAGTCGCTGCGGTCGGGTGAGTGCGATCTGGCCTTGGCCGGTGGCGTGACCGTGATGGCGACTCCGGAGACCTTTGTGGAGTTCAGCCGGCAGCGGGGGCTGTCGCCGGACGGCCGGTGTAAGTCGTTCTCCGACACCGCCGATGGCGTCGCCTGGTCCGAGGGCGCCGGTGTGCTGGTGTTGGAGCGGTTGTCCGATGCCCGTCGCAATGGTCATGATGTGCTTGCGGTGATTGCTGGTTCGGCGGTGAATCAGGATGGTGCGTCGAATGGTTTGACCGCGCCGAATGGTCCGTC
>NZ_JBFAWD010000029.1:0-104393 GCF_040680135.1 Nocardia sp. NPDC052112
CGTCCGAGTCGTCGAAGCGCATGCGACGAAGTCGCGAGTCTCGACGGCTCGGACGCGAGACAGAAGGGGGCCGCGAACACGCCGCGCCGAAGGCGCGGCCAACAACTCAGAAGAGCGGGTCGTGGCGGATGTTCTTGGTTTGCGTTCCGGCGGCCATCAACCGGAACTTCGTGGTCTGCACCATCGACGGTGATCCGACGATCTGCACATCCCGGTCGGCCCAGGAGCCGTAGCTCGCGACGACCTTGCCGATCTGGCCGGTCATTCGGGTTTCCAGACCCGGCCAGGTGTACTCCGATTCGCCGGAATCCAGGTACCACCAAGGGTTTTCATCGCTTTCGGTGACCGGCGTGACGGTGAGCCATTTATTGGCGGTGGCCAGTTGACTCAGGATCTCCAGATCGTAGAGGTCGCAGGGATGGTGGCCGCCGACGAACAGATGCACCCGCGGATTGACGCGCCGCTGCGCCATCGCCATGAGCTGGGCACGCAGGGGTGCGATGCCGGTACCGCAACCGACCATCAGCATTTTGCGTTTCACATTGCGCGGCACGCCGAGTCCGCCGAGCGGTGAGCCGAGCAGCCACTGGTCCCCGATGTCGGTATGGCCGACAATGGCCGGGCTGACCCAGCCGCCGAGTACCCCGCGAATATGGAATTCGATCTCGCCGTTCGCGTTCGCGGGCACCGCCGGGGACAGATAGCGCCACATGCGCGGACGCGCCGGAATCTGCACGCTGATGTACTGACCGGCGGCGTACTGCATCGGCTGACTCAATTGCAGTCGCACGACGGCGAGATTGCGCAGCACCTCGCGGCGCTCGACGACGGTCCCGGTCCAGACCGGTGGCGTCGATTCCTCTTCGGCTGCGCCGATCATGGTTTCGCCGATGACCTTCAGGCCCTCATCCCAGGCCCGGTCTACCTCGTCGGTCCACATCTCGGTGCCCGCGAAGATCCGCATCGCGGTCTTCAAGGAGGTGGCCACGGCGGTGTAATGCGCCGCCTGCACCCCGTACTTGCGGTGATCGCGCCCGAGTTGGGCGAGGAATGGCAAGAGCTTATTCGGCTCCTCCAGCCGATCCAGCGCATACGAGATGGCCTTGACCAATCGGTCACGCTGGGAATCCATTGCTGCGGGGAAGAAATCCCGGGCGGCGGGATAGTCCGTGAACAGGATCGCGTAGAACGAACTGGCTAGCTTGGCCGGACCATCCTCCTCCGCAGCAACCGCCTTGAACGTCGTTCTGATCAAAGCGACAGTCCGCGAATCCATTTGTGTCACAACCCCTTTTGCACTCGAACACAAACCCGTGCCGGCGAGTGAAGTGCTGCGGGACACTCGACAGCAGCCAATGCGAACGAGTGTAGGCGAGGTTTGCCAGCTACGGAATCACTCGGATAAACATCACGCATGTAATTCCCTCGAAACGAGGACCCGCACCACGAAAGTCCTTGAAAACAAACCGAAAGAACGAACAAGGCAGTGAAATCCGTCACATACTCACCGGATTCGCAAGGCCCGGTTTGCAAGATTCATCCCGTTCGAACTCCGTGAGCGATCTTGCGGCAACCCACAATTCGGGATCATCCGTCCGGCTCGAGCAAACCGCAGGCATCGGGCGGCCTGGCGACCGACGGAGTCGGGGGCCCGGTTCGGCTGATTGTTTGCCAGCCCAACGGACCCAGCAAACTTCGCAGTTCAGCACATTACCGGCAACCCTATCGAATCGCATGCCGACACCGCTGGGCGACCGAACCGATTGTCGGGTAACGAAACCCGAATCAGGAGTTTGCTCGAGCACTGCCAGCAGTTATTCGAGACAACAACCCGATTCGGCGCTGCGCCCTGATGGATTCGCTTATCGGCACGAAATGACAAAAGGCTCCGGGTTCGGTCGAAAACCGATTCCGGAGCCCTTGCGGTGCTGTCGCGCTTTATGAGCGCCTATTGCGCGGCTGCCACACCACCAGTGCGGTACTGCGTTGCGGCGGTGCGAGATCGGGGCGATACCCCGCGCGCAGCCGATCCAGCTCGGCCGACATCTCGGCAACGCGCTGTTGCAGTTCCTCGACCTGATTGGTGAGTTCGATGATGCGCTTGATGCCCGCCAGGTTGACGCCCTCGTCTTGGGACAGCCGCTGCACCTCGCGGAGCAGTTCGACGTCCCGTGCCGAATAACGTCGACCGCCACCCGAAGTCCGTTGCGGCGTCACCAGTCCGAGGCGGTCATATGTGCGCAATGTCTGCGCGTGCATACCCGCCAACTGGGCCGCCACGGAGATCATGAAGAACTCCGCCCGCGCCGACCCGCCTGATGCCTGCCTCGGATTATCGGACATCACGCACCTGCCCATCCCGCACGTGGATCGAACCCACTGGTCTTCTCCGCCTCCGCGTAGCGCTTGAGCGCCTCGGCGGCATTGTCGTCCAGCTTCTGCGGCACGGCCACCTTGACGGTGACGAGCAGATCGCCCGCCCCGCCGCTGGGACCGCGCTTGGGCACGCCACGGCCACGCACCCGCAGGATGCGACCGTCCGCGGTGCCCGGCGGCACCTTGACGCCGACGCGCCCCTCCAGCGTGGGCACGGAAACCGTTGTGCCCAGCACCAATTCACTGTAACTGACCGGCAGTACCAGGGTCAGGTCGTCGCCGTTGCGGCCGAAGACCTTGTCCTGGCTGACGTGCACGGTCACGTAGAGGTCACCCGAGGGCGCACCACGCAGTCCGGCCTCGCCCTGTCCGGCCAGCCGGATCTTCTGCCCATCGCTGACACCAGGCGGAATTCGCACCGTGATGGTGCGAGTCCGATTCTGGATGCCGCTGCCGTGGCAGTCGACGCACGGATCGTCGATGATCGAACCGGTACCACGGCATTCGTCGCACGGCTCGCTGAAGCCGAACGCACCCTGGTTGCGGCTGATCACGCCGTTTCCATTGCAGACGGGGCAGACTCGCGGACTGGTCCCCGGCTTGGCGCCGCTGCCGTGACAGGTCGTACACGGCGACGGACTCGTCATCCGCAGCGGAACCGTGACACCCTGTGCGGCCTCGCGGAAGCCGAGGGTCGTCTCGGTCTCCACATCGGCGCCGCGGCGGGGGCGGCTCGCGGTGCGTGTGCCGCCCCGATTGAACAGGCCGCCGAGCAGGTCACCGAGGCCACCGTCGCCGGCATTCGCCTGGCCGAAGATATCCCCGATATTGAAGTCCTGCGAGAAGCCGCCACCCGCACCGGGAGTGAAGCCACCGCGCCCGTATCCACCGCCGGCGAACAGCTTTCGGGTCTCGTCGTATTCCTTGCGCTTGGCCGGATCCGACAGCACGGCATGTGCCTCACTGACGGACTTGAACCGCTCCTCGGCCTTGGTATCGCCGGGATTGGCATCCGGATGCAAGTCACGGGCGAGCTTGCGGTACGCCTTTTTGATCTCGTCCTGCGAGGCGCTGGAGGAGACACCCAGCTCCTTGTAGAAGTCCTTTTCGATCCACTCCCGTTGGCTCACCGGGCATCTCCTCCTCTCGGATTCTTATTGGTTGTTCGCATTGGCATCAGCATCCGATGCCTCTTCTTCGACCAGATCGGCCACGCCATCGGTTACCCCGACGAGCGCGTGCCGAAGCACTCGTTCGCCGAACCGATAGCCCTTGCGCATGACAAGGCCGATCACCGGATCGTGTCCGGAGCCCTCGTGCTGCACGGCCTCGTGCAGGGTCGGGTCGAAAGGCTCACCCTCCGTACCGAATTCCTGCAGACCCTGCTTGTGCAGCGCGTCGGCGAGCTTGTCCGCGACCGACTTGAGCGGTCCGGATTCGAGATCGCCGTGCGCCCGCGCACGATCGAGATCATCGAGGACACCGAGCAATTCGGAGACCACCGCGGCCTTGGCCGCATCGATGGTGGCCTGCCGGTCGCGCTCGACCCGCCGCCGGTAGTTGGCGTATTCGGCGGTCAGCCGCTGCAGGTCGGCGGTGCGCTCGGCCAGCTCCTTGGTGATGGTCTCGGCCAAGATCTCGGCGCCCTCATCGGTCTCGATGAGGGGTTCGGTGCCGTTCCCGGCTTCCGGGCCGGGCCCGGCGGCGGATTGCGCCGCCGCCGGCTCCCGGATTTCCCCCGTCTCCGGATCGATCTTGCGATTGTCGACGAAGGTGATCGGCTCCTGTTCGGAGTTCGCCTCGCTCACTTCTTCTCCGTGTCGACCGGCTCGTCCACAACCTCGGCATCCACGACCTGGTCATCGCTGGCGGCGCTCGACGCGCCGTTGCCGGACGCGGCCTGCTCGGCGGCCGACGCCTCGTAGATCGCCTGACCCAGCGCCTGCGATTCCGTCGCGAGCTTCTCCACCGCGGACTTCACGGCCGCGATATCGGTGCCCTTGAGCGCCTCATTGGCCTCGGCGATGGCTGCCTCGACCTTGGTCTTGACGTCCGCGGGGACCTTGTCCTCGTTCTCCTTGATGAACTTCTCGGTCTGGTGCACCAGCGACTCGGCCTGGTTGCGGGTCTCGGCCTCCTCACGGCGGGCCTTGTCCTCGGCGGCGTGCGCCTCGGCGTCCTTGACCATCCGATCGATCTCCTCCTTGGACAGGCCGGAGCCGTCCTGGATCTTGATCGTGTTCTCCTTGCCGGTGCCCTTGTCCTTCGCGGTCACGTGCACGATGCCGTTGGCGTCGATATCGAAGGTGACCTCGATCTGCGGCACGCCGCGCGGGGCCGGCGGGATGCCGGTCAGCTCGAAGGAGCCGAGCAGCTTGTTGTGCGAGGCGATCTCGCGCTCACCCTGGAACACCTGGATCTGCACCGACGGCTGGTTGTCGTCGGCCGTGGTGAAGGTCTCCGACCGCTTGGTCGGGATGGTGGTGTTGCGCTCGATGAGCTTGGTCATCACGCCGCCCTTGGTCTCGATACCCAGCGACAGCGGGGTGACATCGAGCAGCAGGACGTCCTTGACCTCACCCTTGAGCACACCGGCCTGCAGTGCGGCGCCGACGGCGACGACCTCGTCCGGGTTCACGCCCTTGTTGGGCTCCTTGCCACCGGTCAGCTCGCGGACCAGATCGCTGACCGCGGGCATACGGGTCGAACCACCGACGAGCACGACGTGATCGATGTCGGCCACGTTGATGCCCGCGTCCTTGATCACGGACTGGAACGGCGCGCGGGTGCGGTCGAGCAGGTCCGAGGTGATCTTCTGGAATTCGGCGCGGGTCAGCTGCTCGTCGAGGAACAGCGGGTTCTTGTCCGCGTCGACGGTGATGTAGGGCAGGTTGATCGAGGTGCTCTGCGAGGAGCTCAGCTCGATCTTGGCCTTTTCCGCCGCCTCACGCAGGCGCTGCATGGCCATCTTGTCCTTGGTCAGGTCGATGCCCGCGCTGGCCTTGAACTTGTCGACCAGCCAGCTCACGACGCGCTCGTCCCAGTCGTCACCACCGAGGTGGTTGTCGCCGGAGGTGGCGCGGACCTCGACGACGCCCTCGCCGATTTCCAGCAACGAGACGTCGAAGGTGCCGCCACCGAGGTCGAAGACCAGGATGGTCTGTTCCTTGTCGCCCTTGTCCAGGCCGTACGCGAGTGCGGCCGCGGTGGGCTCGTTGACGATGCGCAGCACGTTCAGACCGGCGATCTGACCGGCTTCCTTGGTGGCCTGGCGCTGCGAGTCCTCGAAGTACGCGGGCACGGTGATGACCGCGTCGGTGATCTCCTCGCCCAGGTAGGCCTCGGCGTCCCGCTTGAGCTTCATCAGCACGCGCGCGCTGATCTCCTGCGCGGTGTACTTCTTGTCGTCGATGGCCACCGACCAATCGGTGCCGATGTGGCGCTTGACCGAGCGGATGGTGCGGTCGACATTGGTGACCGCCTGGTTCTTGGCGGGCTGGCCGACCAGAACCTCTCCGTTCTTGGCGAACGCGACGATCGATGGGGTGGTGCGCGATCCTTCAGAGTTCGCGACGACGACCGGCTCGCCGCCTTCGAGAACGGCGACGACCGAGTTCGTGGTCCCGAGGTCGATTCCGACCGCACGAGCCATGGTGGTTCCTCCTAGTTGACGTAACTACTTGTGTCGGTGCTGGGTATTCGCGGTTTCGGGCGAGCTACCCGCCCTGCGACATCCGCCCGGGGACTGCCGATGCGGGTGTCGCGAGACCTCGCCCCAAGCACCTCACGGAGCACGGTCCCAGCAACGCTGAGCGTGGTCGGCTCAATCCTGCACCCATTCGACACCGGGCGTCAACTGAAACTTGAGCCGATCACACTCAACATTGTCGAACAGCTCAACCGACGGCCCACGCGGTCTATTCCCGATGCCCGAAGAATGGGTCGTCGCCCGCCATTCTCGTCAGGCCCGACACCCCGAGCCAGCAATGTTGAGCACTTGTGATCAACCCTCGCTCGATCCGCCCGCTACGGGTTGCCCGTGGATCCGGTGGTCCACGAGGATGGCGGCGACGGCGGCGGCGATGGCCGTCGATCCGCCGAGAGGAGTCGATGTGGCGACGAAGACGCGGTCGTGGTGGGGCTGGGGCAATGTAGAGGATGCCGTCGTCGGCGCGGAGCGGGCGGCGCTGACGGCGCGGGTCGCGGCGATAGTGCCCGGCGCGGACCTCACACCACACGAGCCGCCGTCGGTCGAATCGCTCGGGCTGCCCGAACCGCGGGTGTGCGTGCCTGATTCGCTCGCCGAGCTGGTGTCGACGGATCCGGCCGATCGGGCGACGCACGCACACGGTCAGGCTTTTCGCGATGTGGTGCGCAATCTGCTCGGCGTGGTGCCCAATGCGCCGGATCTGGTCGTCCGGCCACGCACGGAAGGCGAGATCGTCGACGTGCTGGACTGGGCGTCCGGGAAGGGCATCGCGGTAATCCCGTTCGGCGGTGGCACTTCCGTGGTGGGCGGGGTCGAGCCCAGGTTGCCGTCGGGATCAGCACGATCGGCCGGATCCGCAGCGCGAAGAGCCGCCGCGGGCAGCGACTCCGGTGACGCGGCGGGCGAATTCGCAGGGGCTATCAGCCTGGACCTGAGCGGGCTCGATCGGGTGCTCGAGATCGACCACACCAGCCGGGCGGCGCGAATCCAGGCCGGCGTCTTCGGTCCGGCACTGGAGGATCAACTGCGCGGCGCCGATCTGACGCTGCGGCATTTCCCGCAGTCGTTCGAATTCTCGACACTCGGCGGCTGGCTGGCCACCAGGGCCGGTGGACATTTCGCGACGCTGTACACCCATATCGATGACCTGGTCGAGTCGATGCGGGTGGTGACTCCAACGGGCACAAGCGAATCGAGGCAGCTACCCGGATCCGGAGCTGGGCCGTCGCCGGACCGTATGTTCCTCGGATCCGAAGGGACACTGGGGATAATCACCGAGGCATGGATGCGATTGCAGGACCGGCCACGCTGGCGCGCAACGGCTTCTGTGCACTTCACCGACTACACACAGGCGGTGGCCGCCACCAGGGCCGTCGCGCAGTCCGGCCTCTACCCGACCAACTGCCGACTGCTCGATCCCGCCGAGGCATTTCTCAATGCCGGTGCCGCGACCGGCGGCGGTGTGCTGGTGCTCGGCTTCGAATCCGCCGACCACCCCACCCGCACCTGGATGGAACGCGCGCTCGAGCTGGTCGCCGACCACGGCGGCACGCTTCCCGAACCCGCGCGCTACACCGAATCGACCACGCACCGAGAAGGTTCGGGCGCGGCCGACACCTGGCGTTCGTCGTTCCTGCGGATGCCCTATCAACGCGACGCGCTCGCAGCCCAGTCGATGATCACCGAGACCTTCGAAACCGCCTGCACCTGGGACAAATTCGACAATCTGAACGCAGCGGTGACCGACGCGGCGAATGCTGCCATCCGGTCCGTCGGCGCCACCGGCGTAGTGACCTGCCGCTTCACCCACGTGTATCCGGACGGTCCGGCGCCCTATTTCGGCATCTACGCCGCCGGTCGCTGGGGCAGTACGCTCGCGCAGTGGGATGACATAAAAGCCGCTGTCTCCGAGGCACTCTCGGCTGCGGGCGGAACCATCACCCACCATCACGCGGTGGGACGCGATCACCGCCCCTGGTATGACCGCCAGCGCCCCGACCCGTTCGCGAACGCGTTGCGGGCGGCCAAATCCGCCCTGGATCCGACCGGAATTCTCAATCCCGGCGTACTGATCTGAGCGCTGGGGTCAGCACTTTTCCGCTGGGCGGGACAAGCCCGGGTGGATGCCCGGGATCAGTCCGTTCGCTGCCGCCGTACGCTGCAGAAGCTCGACCAGGGTGGCGCGTTCCCCGGGCTCGAGCACCGCCGTGACGTCCGCATCCAATCCGCTCACGATCTCCTCGGCCTCGACGAGCAAGGTGTGCGCCGCGGGAAGTAGATACACCGCGTGCGCTCGGCGGTCGGTCGGATGTCTGCGCCGCTCGACGAGTCCGCGCTTCTCCAGTTCGTCCACCAGCCCGACCATCACATTGCGGTGGATTCGCTGCGCCTCGCACAGCTGCTGCTGCGATTGGCCGTCATTGGCGCTCAATATCCGCAGCGTGCCGTAGTGGCGCGGGCTGATGCCGAGCGGCGCGAGCAGATCGGTGAAGCGCTGCGCGACGTGGAATCCGAGCTGTCCGAGCAGGAAGGCGGAGTGCTCGGACAGCGGTACGTAGGTCGGATCGACATCGGTCACCCACGAAGCATACCCCAATCAATGCACTCTTAGTGATTGCACACTTGATTGATAATCACTTCAGGTGCATAGTTTGAGATGTCGTTCTACTCCACCGATCCGAAAAGAGCCTTCTCGTGGATACCGACATCTCCCCGGGTGCGGACGCGCCCCAAAACCTCGATCCGCGCCGCTGGATCGCCTTCGCGGTCGTGCTGGCCGCTGGATTCATGGATCTGCTCGACGTCACCATCGTCAATGTCGCGGCGCCGAGCATTCAGACCGATCTGGGCGCACAGTATTCGCAGATCGAATGGATCATCGCAGCCTATGTGCTGGCCTTCGCCGCGGTGCTGATCACCGGCGGCCGACTCGGTGACAGCTACGGTCGCAAGCGGATCTTCCTGATCGGCATGGCCGGATTCACGCTGGCCTCGGCCGCATGCGGCATCAGCTCCGATCCGACCATGCTGATTACCGCCCGGTTCGTCCAGGGCGCGATGGCCGCGCTGATGGTGCCACAGATCCTCGCCATCATCCGGGCCACCTTCCCGAAGCAAGAGCGCGCCAAAGCCATCGCGATCTACAGCGGTGTCGGCGGCTCCGCCTCGGCGGTCGGACTGTCGCTCGGCGGACTGCTGGTGCAATGGAATCTGTTCGATCTGGACTGGCGGCCGATCTTCCTGGTCAATATTCCGGTCGGGATCGCGGCGCTGATCGCCGCGACCATCGTCATGCAGGATTCGCGCTCGGCGGCCGCACCACGCCTGGATCCGGTCGGCGCGGCGCTGGCGATCTCCGCGGTGCTGCTGCTGGCCTATCCGCTCACCGAGGGCCGCCGATTGGGTTGGCCCGCATGGACTTTCATCATGATGGCGAGCGCCGCGGTGGTCTTCGGCGCATTCGTGGCCTTCGAGCGGCGGCGCGCACGGACGGTCGGATCCCCGCTGATCGATCTGGAGCTGTTCCGATCCCGGCCGTTCACCGTCGGCCTCGCGAGTTGGTTGCTGTTCTGGATCGGGCTCGGCGGGTTCTTCCTGATCTGGACGCTGTTCATGCAGGCCGGACTGGGCTGGTCGGCGATGCGAGCCGGACTCACGGCGGTTTTCTTCGCGGTCGGCGCGGGCATCGGGGCCGGGGTTTCGGTAAGCGTGCTCGCGCCGCGGTTCGGACGCATCGTCCTCGTCGCGGGCGGTGTCGTGAACGCCGGTGGATTCGCGCTGTACGGCGGGCTGGCCGCGCATTACGGTGCGGGGATCGCGTCATGGCAGATGGTGATTCCGCTGATCATCACCGGTGTCGGCTTCGGCATGGTGGTCGCCCCGACCATCGACCTGCTGCTCGGTCAGGTACCCGCGCGCGAGGCAGGGGCGGCATCCGGACTACTCAATACCGGACAGCAACTCGGCACCGCGCTCGGCGTCGCGCTGGTCGGCGTCGTGTTCTTCGGTCAACTGGACCACGATTCGGCGCGCGGGGTCGAGGCGGTTACGCCGCAGGTGCGCATCGAACTCGCGACGATCGGTCTTCCGGAACCGGCACAGGACCAGATCGTCGCGAATTTCCTTGCCTGCGTTCACGATCGGTCGGCACAGGTCGACCCGACGGCCATCCCGGCCAGTTGCCGGGGTTCCGATGCGGGCAATTACGCCGTGGCCCAGGTGCTCACCGATGCGGGTGAACGGGCCAACGCGGTGAATTTCGCCAACACCTTCCGCTACACGCTGTGGTATGGGATCGGCCTACTGGCCCTCATGTGCCTCGGCTTCCTCGCGCTCCCCAAGGATGCACGGCTCGAACAGCACGAAATCGACGATCCGCTGGAACTGGCACCGACAGGAGCCTGAGATGAAAGTACTTGCGATCGGCCGCGCACAGCACGTCGTCGACACCGCCGCCGAATTGTTGCGGGCCAATGGTTTTGCCACCGTGGGTACCACCTCCGACGCCGAAGCGCTGCGCGTACTCGATACCGGCGAGATCACCGACCTGATCATCGGCGGTGGCGTGGAATCGGATTCGCGCGCGGCACTGAAGCAGAAGGCAGCGGTACAGCAAGTCACCGTGCACGAAGCCCGGCGCGGCGGACGCGGCATCGAGGAATACCTGAACAATGTGGTGATCCCGACGCTGGAACGCCAGTAATACCGAAACGGCGGTTCCCGCATTCGCGCGCGGGAACCGCCGTCGTTTGCTCGCACCAGCTGACCGCCTTCCACATCCGGCTCCGAGATCGCCACCCACGGATCAGCCGGCTCCGCCAGGGCGGCGATCGAAGCGCGTGCGGGTTCGGATTCGCGCCCGCCAACCCTCGACAACGCGACTGTCTGATCCAGACGCGCCATTTCCGCTGCGTCCGACGGGCGCGGCAGTAGGGTGGCGGCAAGGGGAGGCTGCAGCCGCCCCACCGTGCGCCGCCGATCCGAGGAGTCCGTCAATGAGGGCCGCCGTCGTCACCAATACCAAGTTCTCGGTCGAGGAATTGCCGACACCGACACCCGGGCGCGGGCAGCTGCTGATCAATGTGTCGCGATGCGGCATCTGCGGGTCCGATCTGCATGCCCGCACCCACGCCGACGAGATGGCCGGGTTGGCCGCACGCACCGGATACGACCAATTCATGCGCTCGGATCAGAGTGTGGTGCTCGGACACGAATTCAGCGGCGAGATAGTCGATTACGGGCCGGACTGCCGCAAACGCTGGCGGGCGGGTACACCGGTGGTGGCGCTGCCGATCGTGCGGCACGACGGCGCACCGCAGCTGACCGGGCTCTCGACGGCCGCGCCCGGTGCCTATGCCGAGCAGGTGGTGGTGCAGGAATCCATGACAATGCCTATCCCGAACGGACTTTCGGCCGAACATGCCGCACTCACCGAACCGATGGCCGTGGCCTGGCACGCGGTGCGCAAGGGGCGCGTCAGCAAGGGCCAGGCGGCATTCGTAATCGGCTGCGGCCCTATCGGTTTGGCGGTCATCAGCATGTTGAAGGCGGCGGGCGTGCGCACCGTCGTCGCCAGTGATTTCTCACCGCGCCGCCGCGAACTCGCCGTCGGCTGCGGCGCCGATATCGTCGTCGATCCCGCGACGGAATCACCGTGGGAGGCAGCGCCGAAGCGCGGGCGGATCAATGGTGTCACCGACATTCTCAGCCTCGGCTTCGACACCATGGAACGCCTACGCCGGGTCCCGAATCTGCCGTGGTGGTATGTCTTCCGGCTGGCGCACTCGCTCAATGCGGGTCCGGTCGGTCCGGTCGTCTTCGAATGCGTTGGCGTGCCGGGCATTATCGATCAGATCCTCGCGGCCGCGCCGCCACTGTCGCGCGTTGTCGTGGTCGGCGTCTGCATGGAGACCGATCGCTTCCAACCGGCGATGGCCATCAACAAGGAAATCGAACTCCGCTTCGCCTTCGGCTACGACCCTGGTGAATTCCGCGACACACTGCATATGATCGCCGACGGAAAGGTCGATCCGGCTCGCTTGATCACCGGCACCGTCGGGCTGGACGGTATCGATAATGCGTTCACCGCGCTGGCCGATCCGGAACAGCACGCGAAGATCCTCATCGACCCGGCCAGTGCCGCGACGACACCCTGACGCTCAGCCGAGATGCCGGTCGCGGTCGGGCTGCCTATCGAGCCACGAGGGCGCGGCCGCCGCGGTGTCCGGGTAGCCGAGCGCGGGCAGGCCGTGTTCGAGGTAGACGGCGTGCCCCTCCATGCGGGCACGGAAGGCCTGCCAGATGCGGCGGGCCAACTCGGGTCCGGCGAAGGTGTCCACGGTGTCGACGCGGACCCACTGCCAGCGGTCCAGTTCGCCTTCCCGCAGTCGGATGGCCGATTCGTCGCCGACTTCACCGCAGTCGAAGATGTAGACGATCTTGTCGCCCGCGGGCTTCTGCGCCCAGTCGTGCACCAGCAGTCGCTGCGGCGGGCTGTCCAGGCCGAGTTCATCGCGGATCACCCGGCGACAGGCCGCGGCTGGAGATTCGCCGGGCCCGACTATGCCGCCTGGAATGTGCCAATCACAACGATCGACCGAATGGACGAGCAGCAGCTCCTCACCGCGCACGAATAACGCTCCCGCGGCCAGGCTCACCTGGGCGAATGGTTGCGTGTCACGGTCCGACATCACCTCACGACCTTCCTTCGCCGGGTCCGGAAATACGCGGGTTCGGCGGAGTTGCCGCCGTTTGGCCGCACCTGCTGCGACGATGGGCACGGTCTCTCCACTTGTACACCAGCAGCGCACATACGTCCTCGAACAGCTCGAGAAGGTGGGCTAAGCATGGCCGAGAAGATCTTCGACATCGTGTGGGATGCGATCGACGACATCCGCGGCGACGTCGAGAATATGCGGCTGCGGTCGCAGTTGATATTCGAACTGACCGACCGGATCGCAGCCAACGGTTGGAGTCCGGAGGTCGCCGCCGAGCACCTAGGCGTGACCACCGCGCGGATCTCCGATCTGCTCGGCGGCCGAACGCAGCTGTTCAGCCTGGACGCGCTGGTCAATATGATCGCCGCGGCCGGTCTGCGGGTAAAGGTGCAGATCACCTGATCCTCAGGTGGTGGCGAGCACCTGATCGGCGATCTCGCGGTCCAGTGCGACACGGACCAGTGCGCCGGCGAGGTCGGCGACGTGGTTTCGGGGTGCCAGATCGGCCAGGCGGTTCGGATCGGTCGGCAGCCGGACGCGTTCGGCACCGCGCAGCGCGCGTTCGTCGAAGTGCGGTCGGACCCAGGTCCACACATCCTGGACCTCGCGCAGAAAGATATCGCTGCCGGTCGGGCCGATGCCCTGGAACTGTTGCAGCAGTTCGGCGGCGCGGGTCGGGTCGTGTTCGGCTTCGTCGGCGAGCTTGCGCAGATCGCCGCCGTAGCGGTCCAGCACGCGTGACGCGTTCGCGCCCAAGCGCGAGGCCGTACTCTCGTCATAGCGCTTGTAACGGGCGCGGTCGAGTGCGTCGACGAGCTCCTGCCAATCGGCGTCCGCGACCCGATCCGCGGTGCGATATCCGGTGCTCACCAGTTCCTTGGCCGCGGCGACGGCGATATCGGCGGAGATCCGGGTGCTGAGCAATTCGGCGAGCATGAGAAGTTGGAACAGCGGAGCGGGTGTATCCGCCAGGGTGATACCGGCCTCGGCCGCATAGCCGGTACCCGCCCGGTCCAGCAAAGCCTTCACCACATCTGCTCGAGTCATCGCATGCTCCTGGGTTCGATATCCGGGACGTACCCAGGGGTCGCGGGTCCACACCCGCGGCGGAATCACACCGCGTAATCCTTGGCGACGACCATACGTGCGACCTTCTGCGGCGCACCGCCGATAAGACCCCGCCATGGCAGATACGGCAGCAGCCGGACATTGAGATTGCGCATGCGGATCATCGAATCGCTCGGCGGTGCATACCATTTGCGACCCCCTCGGCGAAGGTCTGGCAGGCCTGCACCATCGGCAGCATTTCCGCGCGGTAGCGGGTGAATGCGATGGTGTGATCACCACCCGCGGCGGCGAGTTCACCGGCCAGGATGTATGCGCCGACCAGTGAAAGGTCCGCGCCCTGGCCGGACAGCGGTGATGCGCAATAGCCGGCATCGCCCACCAGTGCGACGCGGCCCTTCGACCAGTCGTCCATGCGGATCTGGGCCATGGCGTCGAAGTAGAAATCCTCGGCGGCGTCGAGATGTGCGAGTAGTTTCGGCACCTCCCAGCCTTGATCCGCGAACCGGTCGGCGAGGATCTTTTTCTGCTGTTCGATATCGCGGTAGTCGTAGTCGAGTTGCTCGGATTCGAAGGCGGAAACCGCCAGTGCCCACTGGCGCAGTCGTGCCCCCGGCGCGCCCGATCTGCGGCCGCGCCGGTCGCAAGCCTGGTGATGTGGCCATGTGACCTGGGTGCACGCGAACTGATCCACTCGCAGCACCAGCAGCGGGTGTCCGGGACAGATCAAAGTCCGCCAACGTCCGCCGCACAATCGATATCAGCCGACCGCAGCCGGTCAGAGATCGCGCGCGCCGATGATTACTCCGGCAGCAGGCGCAACGTTCCTTCGGCACTACGGGCCGCGGTGAGGCAGGCGGTGGTGGTGAACTGGTCGGCCAGCGGATGGCGGGCACGGGCACGCCATTTGCGCACGGCGGCGAGGGCGTGGGCGCGCTGTACCGCCGGGTCGGTGTCGAAGGGCAGGCCGAGGCGCAGATGCGGGGCCACACCGGAGCCGCCGATCAGCCGGTGCAATTCGGCGAGATCCGCGGCGGGCAGGGCCAATTCATCGGTGCGCAGGCGACCGAGGAGGCGGAGTTCGGCGAAACCGTGCACGTCCGCGAGCAGCGTGCGGACTCGGGGCAGCAGCTGGTCGGCGGGAGTGCCCGGGTATGCGGTGAGGACCCTGGCCAAGGCGGTCAGGGCCGAATGCGCCTTGAGCTGGTCGGCGCGCTGGCCGAACTGGACGTCGAGAACGGAGCGGAGTTCGTCCACACCGCTGCGGTCGGTCAATTCCGCTGCCAGCGTGGCGGAGTCGCGCACGCCGAGTCGGATCAAGGTGACCGCCATCCGAATTCCGAACAGCCCGAAACGCGCCGCGAGCTGGCCGCGGAGTTCGGGCGGGACCGGGAGCGCGATATCGGGACGCGCGAACCGATCCGCCGACAGCAGTGCCGCACTCAGCTCGTCGACCGGCACCCTGGCCAGCGCCTCGAAGGCGGTGAATTCCTGCTGACGCAGGGTGGCCGCGGCGAAGGCGAGCAGACCAGCGACCGGAATTACAGCCTGGCACAGTCCCGTTCGCTCCAACTCGCCCGCGAAACGCGCCGCGACATCGCGAGCCGAATGCAGTGCGTCGATGCGGCCCGCGCCGATCTCATCGGCACGCGAGACCACACCGATTACCCCCAGCGGACCCGAAATACCCTGTGCACCAGCAGTTCCGGCGCCGACCTGCTCGAGGAACCGGATATCGGCGTCGTCGAGGCGGCGCAACAGATAGACCACCGCGTCCGCACCCGGAATCGAGACCGCCGCCGTACCGCGGTCGCCGTCGGCGTCACCAGGTGTGAGCAGTCGCGCGGTCCGCAATGACACCTCCCGCGACAGCGACGATGTCCCCGGAGTATCGATGATGGTGGTGTTCGCCAGTGCGGCGGCGGGCCACTCGACCTCGAGATGGTCGACCTCGCGCGGTCCCGGCGCATTCCAGTTCAGTCGTTCCAAATCGAAGGTGAGCCCGTGCGTGCCGCTGCCGCGGCGCACCACCACATTCGCGGTCGAGCCGTCCAGGGCATGCGCCGTAACGCTCGGAGTCGAGCCGTTGCGGTACCACGTGACCACGCGTGTGCATTCGGTCGCGTCGGTCGGGGCGATATCCTGGCCGACCAGCGAGTTGAGCAGGGTCGACTTGCCCGCCTTCAACGAACCCGCCAGCGCCACCCGCAGCGGTTGATCCAGGCGGCGAGCACAGTCGGCCAGCAGCGCCCGCGGTCGCGGCTCGCGGGGAAATGCCTGCCTGGCCGCGGCGACCAGCTGATGCGCCTCGGCGACGATGCCGGGCGCCCGCCGAGCATCATGCCGGGTCACGTCTCTTCTCACGGGGTAACCGTACCGGCGGCCCCTTTCCGCGGCGCGGTGATGGCAGGTTGCATAGCATCCGCATAGCGTCGCAGCTCCGCGACCATGTGCAGCTGCCGGTCGAGCACCGCACAGCGCTCGGTCCGGCGGGCCGTTTCCATATTCGCCGCCTCCTGCGCGGCCCGCAGCGAATCGTCGATGGAGCGCAGGCTGCGCTCGGCGACGCCGGTGTAGTGATCGCGCAATGCCCGATGGATGCGGTGCAGGCGGTCCTTGGATTCCTTGCCCGCCTGGAACGCGACGTCGTCGATGAAGCGCCGGATGGCGACCTTGGCCTCGTTGCGGCGCCGGGCCAGCCTGGCCTGCTTGTCATCGCGGAAGGCCTTGCCGCCCACCAGGACGCCGGCGCCGATAGAGATCGGGTTGAGCATCGCGAGGCCGGCGAAAGTGGTCGCGAGCCCGACCATCAGCACACCGCCGTAGGAGCCGCGCATGCCGACCAGGATTTTGCTGCCGAAGCTGATATCGGGCTCGAGATCGGCGAGGGTACCCCCGCCGGCGCGGCTGTCCTCGGCATGCAGGCCGGAGCTGACATCGGGCAGTTCCATCATGCCGATCTCGGTGAAGTGTTCGGCGACCCGCTCGGCGAGTTCCACGGCGCGGGTATGCGTCCAGAGAAGATTGTCACCGAGCGCGGAGTCGATATCGCCGGTGAGCCATTCGGCGATCCGGTCCCAATGGCGGCCCGGATCGTGTTTATCGATCCATTCCTCACCGGTTCTGGCGATCTCGCGCAGACGTTCGCGCAGATCGTGATCGACATCGCCGGCCAGGTCGGTGATGCCGTCGGAGAGGGTCAGCTGCCAGGCCGAAGTGCGCCGGTGCAGATCCTCGGCGGTGGCCTTCGCCAACTGGAGCTCGCGGACCGCCATCGCGCCTTGGCGGGGATCGCGCAGCGCGACCAGTTCACTACCGAGCGCGAGCGCCAAATGCTCTGCGGCCGACTGGATGTCGTGAGCCACCGCGACCAGGGTCGCCGCCTGGTCGCGGGCCACCACCTGATCGCGCAGGAACTGATACAGCACCCCGAAGCCGGATTCGCGGCCGAGCTGTTCGTCCTGTAACAGCATCGCGTGCCTGCGCAGTACCGCGGAAACCGGGATGATCGGCACCTCGACTCGCGCACGGCTCAGATGGCCGTGGTCGGCCTCGTGTACCTGGCGCCAATGCGGATACAGGTCGGTCTTGGTGAGCAGCAGTGCGGTGGTCGGACACAGTTCGCGAACCTGCCGCAGAAAGATCAGTTCCGGTTCGGTGAGTTCGGTGGAGGCATCCGAAAGCACCAGAACCGCGTCGGCAGTGGCGACCAGGCCGAGCACGCCTGCCGCATAGGAACTCCCGTGCCCGCCGACGCCCGGAGTGTCCACCAGGACGATGCCATCGGCAAGCAGCGGATGCGGGAGCTGGGCCTCGATGCGCAGCACCCGTCGGCCATGTGCCTGCGGTGTGCGGGCGGTGATCGTGCCGATCTCGTCGATCGGCAGTGGAACTCGCGCCTCCTCGGTGCCGCTCGGACCGGCCAACACCAGTTCGGCGTGCGGTTCGGGACCGTGGGCGAGCAAGGTCGGGACGGCGGTGGTCGCGTCATCGCCGACCGGGCAGATCTCGAGATTCAACAGGGCATTGATGAAACAGCTCTTGCCCTGACCGAGTTGTCCGACGATGATGATGCGGCGCCGCGGATCGCGGACCCGCTCGCCCGCCATCTCCAGGCGACCGACCAGATCATTGCGACCCGCGGCGCGCGCCGCGGCGATGGTTTCACCGAGTACCGTCAGCAGCGGTACCGCGGGCGGTTGAGCATTCACTGCGGGTGTCCCCATCGAACCTCTTTCGTACAAATATCTGCTGGCGCAGATACCTCTTAGTGCAGGAAGGCGTCGCCGCCGAGATCGGCGCCGGCATGTCCGGCCAGATCGGTACCCCCGTGAGTATCGGTGAACAGGCTGGAATCGCTGTGTCCGGTGACCGACGTGTCCAGCTGCGAACCGGCCGAACTGTCGAGTCCGGAACCGAAGGCATTCGAAACGTCCAACGACGACCAGGTATTCGCGGTGGACCCGACGGTCGAGGAGGCGCCGCCGGTCAGTGCCGAACCGGCGTGACCGCCCAGATCCGCGGCACCGCCCGCGCTACCCTGCGCCGCGCCACCGACACTCGAGTGCACCGTGGAATCGACACTCGACGAGAGTCCGCCGCTGAGCCCCGCATCCGCCGTGCCGCCCGTGGAAAGCCCTGTCGCCAAACCGGTTCCGGCATGCGCACCACCATCGATGGCACCGCCGAGGCTGGTCTCCAGTCCGCTGCCGGCTTGGACGCCGCCATTGATTCCGCTGGAAAGGCCGGTATCCAGACCTGTTCCGAGATGTGTTCCAGCGTCAACCGTGCCCTGTGCCCCGGTAGAAACACCGCCACCAACTCCGGTCGACAGCCCCGACCCGAGATGTGTCCCGGCATCGACCGCACCCTGCGCCCCGGTAGAAACACTGCCACCGAGCCCGGTGGCCGCACCAACTCCGGTGGACAGCCCGGTCTCCAGACCGGTAGCGGTGTGGCCTCCGGCATCAACAGCACCGCTCAAACCCGAGGACAGCCCCGCGCCGAGTTCCGAACCCGCGTGCGCACCGGCACCGACCGCACCACCCACACCCGAGGACAGCCCCGCACCGAGTTCCGAACCCGCGTGCGCACCGGCACCGACCGCACCACCCACACCCGAGGACAGCCCCGCACCGAGATCGGCACCCGCCTGCGCACCGGCACCGAGCGCACCGCTCAGTCCGGATGCCAAGCTGCCACCGAGATCGGCACCGGCCTGTGCACCGCCACTGACACCTGTGGACAGATCCGCACCGGCCTGCGTCCCGGCACCGACCGCACCACCCAGTCCGGTGGACAACCCGCCGCCCGGACCACTCGCGCCACCGATGGCGCTGGCGAACCCGCCCGTTGCCTGCGTAGCAGCGTCAACAGCGCCACCGGGACCCGATCCGATCTGCGCACCACCGCCGAGTGCACCACCGAATCCGCTCGCCGACCCACCACCGAGTTGAGCACCCGCACCGAGCGCCGCACCGGTAGCCAAACTCGACTCCAGCCCCGTTGTCACCTGAGCACCGGTACCGATCGCGGACGAAGCCCCACTCGAAACCCCACCACCGAGCCCAGCACCGGCCTCGAGCGCACCACCCAAACCGGACTCCAGCCCACCACCGAGCTCACTACCCGCATGCGCCCCAGCATCGAAGGCCCCTTCGATTCCCGAAGTCGCCTGCGCCCCAGCATCAACAACACCATTCACCCCGGCGGACACCCCGCCCCCAAGCCCCGCACCGGTCTGCGCAGCCCCACCGATCCCGGTGGACAACCCCGCTCCGAGACCGCTCGCCGCCTGCGCACCCCCATCAACAGCACCGCCGAGCCCTGCCGACAAGCCACCACCGAGTTCCGACCCCGCGTGGGCACCGGCACCCGCCGCGCCCTCCAAACCACTCGTCACATTGCCACCGAGCTCAGAACCCAACTGCGCACCACCACCGACCGCACCACCCAGACCGGTAGACAAGCCGCTACCCAAATCCGCACCGGCCTGCGCACCACCACCGATTGCACCGCTCAGCCCTGTGGACAGATCCGCACCCGCCTGGGCACCCGCGTCTCCCAGAGCAGTCGACGAACTGCCACCGAGCTCAGAACCCAACTGCGCACCACCGCCGAGCGCACCACCCAGACCGGTAGACAAGCTGCCGCCCAGGTCAGCACCCGTATGTGCACCGGCATCGACAGCGCCGCCGAGACCGGTGGACAGGCTGGCACCGAGATCGGTCCCCAGATCCGCGCCGCCGCCGACCGCGCCACTGACACCTGTGGACAGATCAGCGCCCGCCTGGGCACCGCCGCCTGCCACGCCACCCAGAGCAGTCGACAAACTGCCACCGAGCTCAGAACCCAACTGCGCACCACCGCCGAGCGCACCACCAATTCCCGTGGACAACCCGGCATCCAAACCACCGGCTGACTGCGCACCGGCATCCACCGCGCCGCCGAGGCCCGCCTCCAGGCCCGAAATCGCTTGCGCCCCTGCGCCGACGGCACCTCCGAGTCCAGCACCGACCTGACCACCCGCACCGACCGCACCACCGAGGCCGGCCTCGAGACCCGTTGCGGCGTGGGCGCCCGCATCGACAACACCGCCCAGACCAGCACCGAGCTCAGCGTCGAGACCCGTTGCGGCGTGGGTACCCGCATCGACGACGCTGCTGACGCCGGTCGAAAGACTCGCACCCAGATCGGCACCCGCTTGCGCACCGGCACCTACGGCACCGCCGAGGTCGGCCTCCAATTGGGTGCCTGCTCCGACGACACCGTTCAGCCCGGCGCCGAGACCGCCGCCCGCTGCGCCGCCGAGGCCCGCCTCCAGGCCCGAAATCACCTGCGCGCCGCCGTCCAGGCCCGCACCGAGAGCGACGTCCAGACCCGTGCCGATCTGCGCTCCGGCTCCGAGCGCACCCTCCAGACCAGTGGTCAGATCGGCACCGACCTGCTCACCCGCACCGAGCGCACCGCCCAACGCACCGCCGAGACCGGTCACGGCCTGCACGCCGGCGCCGATGGCGCCGCCGAGACCGGCGGTCAGATCCGCGCCCGCACCGATAATGCTGCCGAGGCCGGCACCGAGGTCGGCTCCGGCCTGTAGGCCGGCACCGATCGCACCATTGAGCCCGGCACCCAGGTCGAGCCCGGCGCCGACGCCGAGGTCCGCGCCGAGGTCGATATCGGTGCCGAGATCCACACCGGAGTCGGCGGCCGCACCGAGTCCGACCGCGGCGGCGGCATTGGCACTGGTCGCGGCACCGGCATCGACGGCCCCCGTACCACCGGCCGCCACAATCGCCGACAGCTGGGAGCCGCCCGCGATCAGGGCCGATTCGGCGACCATGGGGGCGACGGCGGCGATATCCTCCGGCGTCACGGCGGGCAAACCGGCAGCTGCCAGCGCCTGTCCGGGGTTGGCGCAATAACCCACCGCGGCCTCATGGTCACGGAGCAGGTTGAGAATGAACTCGAGAATCGCGTTGGGTGTCATCGAAATCATCTCCTGGATGAGCGGACCCTGGCGATCCGCAGTCGTTGGAATGCATTTCACGCTAGGGACGCTCGGCGTTACTCCGAAACGGGGCGCACCCCTACTACGCACCGCCGGTTCTGGTTAGGGGGACCCGAACCATTAGGGGAATTTCCCCGCACCTTCTCCGACCGAGTAACGGCTGATGCCCAGCAACCGACAGAAGTGTTGCGGCTGGCAGGTCCACTCCGGCTTCCCATCTACACAACAGCGACTACCGGGCCACACAGTTTTCGAACGGGGTTCTCGAATGACAGAGCGTCTGGCGCTCGGCATCACTGTCGGAGCGTCGAATTCGGTCGCCGTGGCGACGCCGGAGGACGGCAGCGACTATGACAGTGGCCACTCCGGCGACACTGTCATCACCCATCCGAGCGTGTTGCACCTCACCCCGCAGGCGGCACCCACCTTCGGCAGCGGTGCCCGCCCCACCGGCAGGCACTCCAGTGACGTAGTACTCGAGGGCTTCCTCGCGCGGGTCGGCGATCCGGTGGATATCCTCGCCGAGGACGGAACCGCCCACTCCGCAGCGGATCTCGTGGCCACCGCCGTCCGCTGCCTGATCGATGAGATCGGCGCGGG
This sequence comes from Nocardia sp. NPDC052112, assembly GCF_040680135.1. Lineage (NCBI taxonomy): Bacteria > Bacillati > Actinomycetota > Actinomycetes > Mycobacteriales > Nocardiaceae > Nocardia > Nocardia sp. NPDC052112. The sequence continues at coordinate 21,977 of NZ_JBFAWD010000029.1, forward strand.
CGCCGCCCCTGCCATCGTCGCCTGCCATCCGGCGTGGTGGTCGCGACACACCGTCGATGTGCAGCGGGCCGCCTTGGATCGGGCGGGTCTGCGCGAGGTGACGCTGGTTCCCGAGCCCACCGCGTCGGTGCGTTGGCTGGCGGCCGCGCAGGGCCCGCTCGGCGACGACACGGTTGTCGTTTACGACCTCGGCGCATCCGGTCTTACCGTCTCGGTGGTCCGTACCGGTGCGCAGGCGGCTGTGCTCGGCGCTCCATTGCGCAGCACCGATGTCGCCGGCGCCGAATTCGATCTGTTGACCATGCGCTACGTCCTGGCTAACGCTTTGGGTGGAAATGATTTCGATCCGTTCGACCCGGTGGTCGAACGGGAATTGTCGGCATTGCGCGATCGCTGCCGATATGCGAAAGAAGAGCTTTCCACAAATACCGCGACGGTTGTTCCGGTCCGTTTGAACCCGGCCGATCACCATGCCGAAAACATCCGACTGGTCCGCGGCGAACTCGAAGACCTACTGCGCGGCCCCTTGCTTACCTCACTCGATCTCATTCGTGACGCGATACATCGCGCTGGAGTCGATATCGGCGATATCGGCCGGGTACTGCTGACCGGCGGCGGCGGCGCGATCCCGCTGGTGGCCGAGTTGATCTCCACCGAATTCGGACTCCCGGTCGTCGCGGCGCCGCAGCCGCGGCTCACCAGCGCGCTCGGCGCCGCCGAGCTGGGCGTGGACCTGCTGTCCGTCACTGTGGACCGCACACCGATGGCGGCCATGGGCTCCAACGCGACAACCGAGGAACTGCCCACCGTGCCGCGGCCGATCGAGAAGATCGAAAAGTCCGGGAAGAGCGCCCGCCCGACCAGCGGTGCCGTAACGAGCGGCCTTTCCAACGTCGAGACCGTGTCCAGCAAGAGCTTGCCCGGTACGAGCGCCCGCTCCCGCCGCAGGCTCAGCGGCCGCCAGCGCGCCGCCATCATCGCCGGCGCGGCATTGGTGCTCGGCGCACTCGCGACCGGCACAGTCGCTATCGGCACCGGCGCGCAATCCGGCCCGAACCCACCGGCGAGCGGCGATCCGACGACCACACCGGGCGCATCCGTCGTCGCGGCGACCGATGACGGCAACTCCACCGGCTCGGCGCCGACATCGGCGAAGGATTCACCCGTCGGCAGCCCGAAGCCGAAACCAGCTGCGGGACAATCGGATTCCGCAGCAACGAGCACCGTCGCCGTGGTGAGCAGCCAGCCCACCCCCGGCCAGTCCACCGACGGCCAGCCCGCCCAGAGCCAAGCCGCTTCCGGCCAACCGGCCACGCAGCCGTCGGCGGAAGCTCCGGCAACACAGACACAGCCCGCGACACAGACACAGACACAGCCCGCTCCGCAGACGCAGGTGCAGGTCCCGACTGTGCCGTCGCTGCCGACCGGTGCCGTGGACACGCTCGGCGACACCGTCGGCGGCGTCGTATCCGCACTGCCCAAGATCCCCGGAGGCAGATAAATGGGTGATATCGCCTTCGACACGCTGCCCTGCGCGCGCGAGATCTTCCGCGAGTTGGACTCCGCGGACCGGGAACCGGTCGTCTATCTGATACGGGGCCGCTCCGGCTCCGGCAAATCCACCCTGCTCTCGGTGATCCGGGCTCGGCTGCGCGCCCACGGCATCCCGTTCCAAGACGATCCCGTGATGCCCGAACACTTGGTGCTGCACGCCGATTCGCTCGACGGAGCGCATGCGCTGGCGGACGGCCACCACGGTGACGGACGCCGACCCGGCCACGGCGATTCGCACAACAACCGAAGACCGGGCAACGGCGCGGCCCACATCACCGGCGACGGACATGACGGACATCGGGCCCGAACCGCCGAAAAAGCCAGCACCATCCAACGCCCGAATAACGCGACCGATGACCGGACGATCCACCGCGCCGATGGCGCGCACCCACGCACTCCGCGCCCGGCCCTGATCATCGACAACGCCCACACCCTGAGCGGATCGGATCTCGAATCCCTCTGCGCGACCATCGAATCCGGCCGCTATACCGTCATTGTCGCGACCCAGCCGCGTCCGCACGATCCGCAGCTGCGCACCCTCGCCGACACCATCGCCCGCCGCGGCCGGGTGGCCGATCTGCGGGCACTCGGCGTCTCCGATATCGCACCATTCGCCCGCGAGCTGGGCATGGCGGTCCCGCGCCCGGTCGCCCAGCACATCCATCGCCAGACCGCGGGCAGCCGCGGTGGCGTGGTCGCCGCGCTGACCGCCGCCTGCTCGGCCCGCCTCGATGCCGGAATCCGCGCCGTCGACGACTCCGTCGCCGCTTGGGCCCGCGCACTGCTGGACAATCTCGAGCCGGATCTGCTGGAAACCCTGGTCGTGGCGACCACCGGGACCGGCCTGGACTCCACCGAACTCACCGAGGTGCTCGGCGTGGATACCGCCGCGGCCCAAGACCTTATCGACCGGGCCAGGGCCAGCGCGCTGGTCACCGATGCCGATCTGCTGCTCGAGCCCGCCATCGCACCGCTGCGCACACTGCTCGGCGATCGCCGTTTCGTGGCCGTGCAGCGCCGTTTGCTCAACGCGCGACTGGACGCGGGCCTGCTGCGCGATCATACCGCGCTGCTGCTCGCCGAATCCGGTGTCCGCGACCAGCGCCTCGCCGAATTCCTCTGCGCCGCGGCCGAAAAGGCGGGACGCGAGGCCGTGCGCTACTACGCCGCCGCGGCGGCGGCCGGTGCCGATCCCGACCTGATCGCATTGCGCTGGGCGGAGGCGGCCGCATGCACCGGCGACGGCGATACGGCCATGCGACTGGCCGAACCGCTGCTGGCCCGTCCGGGCGTCACCGGCGCGGAACTCACTGCGGCCGTGCGCATCTGCGCCGCGGTGCTGACCCGCCGCGGTCTGGTCGGGCGAGCCGCTCAGCTGTATTCCTGGCTCGGCGCACATCGGGTCGGCGCGGATTGGGCGGTCGGCGCGACCGTGCAGTATCTCGCCGGTGATGTGGCCGCCGCCGCGCAGCTTTCCGAATCGGCGACGCAGTGGCCACCCACCGAGGCCAATGCGCACGCCCGCCTGATCGCCACCGCACTCTCACGCACCATCGTCGACCACGAAACCGGTACCGCCGCAGCCGTATCCGCGCTCATCCAGGCCGCGCAGGCCGATGCGGGCACCGATCGGTTCCTGCCGTGTACCGCGGTCTCCATCGCGACACTGCTGTGCCTGAGCACAGGCGAGCCGCGCCGCGCCGGTGAGGCGCTGCGCCGGGCCGCCACCAGCGGCCTGCGCTGCCATCAGTTGCAGGTGCTCACCGCCTGGGCCGCGATGCTCGGGGGCGACGAGCAGGCCGCCGCGACCACCGTCGCCGCGCTGCAAATGGACTCACTCGATATCCGTGACCGCCTGCTCGCACACGGTGTCGCGGTCGGTCTGGCCCGCCGCGGCGGTGACCACGCCGCACTCACCCGCGCCTGGCAGGCCGCCTATCCGCTCTTCGACGATGTGGACGCCGACCTGTTGACCCTGCTGCCGATCGGCGAACTGTGGCTCGCGGGCATCCGGCTGCGCGACGAGCGCCGGATCGCCCCGCTGGTCGATGCCTGCCTCGCGCTGCTGCGCCGACTCGACCATGCACCCGCCTGGGCCAATGCCTTCCACTGGTACGGCGTGCAGGCCGCGATCGCCCACGAGAGCCCGGAGGAACTGCTCCCGCACGCGCGGCTGCTCAAGGCCGCGGCCGAGGCCGGTGACCGCCATGGCGCGATCCTCGCCGACGCCGGCCGCACCTGGGTGCTGGTGCTGCGCGGTCAGGTCGCCGTGGCCCCGGTGCAGTCGGCGGTGGCCGGACTCAGCGAGATCGGCCTGACCTGGGATGCCGCCCGGCTCGCGAGCGAGGCCGCGCTCGCCGCGGCCGATTCCGCGACCGCGACCGCACTGCTGAAATTGGCCAGGACCGTCCGGGCCGACGCCCGCCCGCAGGAGTCCGCGGTCCGCCCGACCGCACCCACCGCGGCGTCGGGCGACGGGCCGGCCACCACGCCGGGACCGGTTGCCGACGCGGCGATTCTCAGCGAACGCGAACGCGAGGTCGCCGAACTGGTCCTACTCGGTTTGACGTACCGGGAGATCGGCGCTCGCCTGTATATTTCCGCCAAGACGGTAGAACATCATGTCGCGCGTATCCGACGCCGGATCGGTGCTCGTTCCCGTTCGGAGTTATTGTCGATGCTCCGCGCCATGGGACACGGCTCGCTGCTGGTGTGATCGGGGTGCGGGCCGATCCGTGACGCCGAAGCGAGGTATTTGAGGATGGCCACTGGGGTGGGCCTGCGCATCGCCGAGGACAACTGCACAGCGGCCATAATCACCGATAACGGCGAACCGACGTTCGTCGTGCGCGAGTCGATCCTGCACATGTCCGATGACGGCGACACCGTTCTCGGTGGACCGGTCCCGGCCGGTCAAACGCATTCGATCACCGGTTTCGCCTCGTCGGTCGGCGATCCGGCCGGTATCTCCGTCGACGACGGTGCGGCGTACCGGGCCGAGGATCTGGTCGCGACCGCACTGTTCTGCCTGATCAATCTGACCGCCGAACATCTCAACGGCGCCGCCGAGTTCTACGCGACCTATCCGGCGGGCTGGCCGTCGGAGTACGTGCTCTCGCTCCGCGACGCACTGGATTACCTGGGTCTGAAGTCGGTATTGCTGGTCAGCGAGGGCGACCTCCCTGGCAGCGATGCCGTCGCACCGGAGCTGTCCTATGCCTACGACGCCGCGCGCGCGGCATTGGCCGCGGTGCTGGCGACCCCGGCGGGCGCGACCCCGCCGGATCCGAGCAATGCCGAGAACTCGACCGTCGTCACCGATGTCATCCCGGCGGTGCCGACGCCCGAGGTCCAGCGGCAGGCCTATTCGGCGGCGATGCCGGTCGCCGCACCGCTGGTCGCGCCGACCGCGGTCGAGGCGACCACACCGGAGCCGCCCCCCGCCGCAACCCCCAAGAACAAGAAAGACCGCGGCACACCGCTGCTGATCGCGGTCGCGGTCGGTATCGGCCTGATACTCGGCGGCATCGGCGTAGCCGTGCTGTTCCGTGATCCGGGCTCGACCCCGGTGCCGCCGGTGCGCGACGCCAAATCCGACCAGGTCTCCACGAGCCCGACCCCGCAGCCGCCGGTGGACCTGACGACCGAACCGGAGACCACCGAGCCGCCGACCGCCGAACCGCCCGTGGTCATCACCAGCAGCGAACCGGAGACCACCGAGCCGCCGACCACGACACCACCGACCACCACGCCGGCACCGACCACCACGACACCACCGACCACCACCCGACCGGGCCGGACCACGACCACCCGGCCCGGCTTCCCCATGTGGACGCCGCCGACCTGGACGCAGCTGCCGTGGCAGCAGCCATTTCCGTACGAGATGGCACCTCCTGGTTGATTTCGCAGCGACCTACCCGGGTTTGTGCCTTAAAGTGATCGGCTGACCGGTGTAGTCGGAGGATTTGCGGCCATCAGGTCTGTTGCTGGACGAAGACTGTGCGCCAACGGATTCAGGCCATGGCCCACGGATGTAGCTGGCACACCCGTGCCGACGAAGGGACTTCATGCGCAAGTTGGTGGCGCGCAGCGCCGCGGTCAAGGCTGCCACGATCGGATTCGCCGCGACCGTTTTCATCGCACCCCTGCTCGTCACCACCGCCGCCTCGGCCGAACCGGCGGCACCAGGGCAGCTTTCCGCCGAGAACTTGCCGCCCGATCTCGTGGAAGCCATCTCCCGCGATCTGAAGATGACGCCCGCGGAGTATCTGGAACGCTCCGCCGAGGCTCAGGAACTCAGCGAATACGCGGAATCGTTCCGCAACGAACGTCCCGACACCTACGCCGGCGCCTGGCTGGGCAGCGACGGTAAACCGGTCGTCGCGGTCACCTCGGTCGACGCCGCCAAGATCGCCGCGGCCGACGGCTACCAGACCCATCTGGCCCCGATCTCGGCGAACAGCCTGGAAAACTCGCTGGTGCACCTGAATCAGTGGATCAACACGCTGCCCAAGGAGATCTCCCAGTCGATCAACTCCGTCGCGGTCGACTTCCTCAACAGCCAGCTGGTGCTGTCGGTCGCCAATACGCCGGTCGGCCACGCGCTGAACCTGCCGACGCTGGTCGCCAACGTCAAGGTCATCCTCTCGCCCAACAGCGGCGGCCCTGTCGAGCGCCGGCCGATGGGCGGCGACACCTATATCACCGCGCCGACCTCGCTGAAGGACACCTCGCTGCGCGGCGTCGATGTCTGCTCGTTCGGCTTCAACAGTGTGGACTCGGCGGGTAACGCGCTGAATATCAGCGCGGGCCACTGCGACCCCAACCTGGAAAAGGACGACCAGCACGCCGCGGTCTACCTGCCCAATATCAAGGACATCCCGAACAGCATCGAGCTCGGCAACTTCGTCACGGCGCGCCTCGGCGGCCCGACCGCACTCGACTACTCGGTCATCAAGCTCAACGAGCGCTCGGTCAACGCGGGCATGGACCAGCCGTCGGTGCGCGGCGCCAACGGCACCACACTGACCATCACCGGTACCGCCGAGCCGGTCACCGGCGCACCGGTCTGCAAGTCGGGCCAGTCCTCCACCTTCACCTGCGGGTTCGTGGTGGCCGATCGGGTCGAAACCCAGCTGTACACCGCCGAGGGCGTGAGCAAGACCGTGCGTGGTTTCGCCAGCTCGGCCTGCACGTTGGGCGGCGACAGCGGCGGCGCGATCGTCTCGGGCACATTGGCCCTCGGCATCACCAGCGGTTCCAATGCGGCCGACGCACCCGACTGCAACGAGGCCAATATCGCCCTCGCGCAGTACGGCGGCACCGCGACGCTCGGAATTCCGATCCGTTCGATCCTGGCCGATATCGACGCGTCCGCGGGCGGCGGCGTCGGCACCGGCATAGCGCTGCGGACCCGTCCGAACGCCGGGTGAGAGGGCTTGTCGGACACCGTATTTCCGACAAACCGACGGCCGGTCGGTTAGTGGGCCGAACAACATCCCGACTCGAGTAGGCATAACCGGCCCGACACTTTAAGGTATGGGCATGCTCCTGCCACGTATAGGTCAGTTCCGATCAGCTGCGCGACAGACCCGGGTCCGAAAAGCAGTAATCGCCGCTTCGGCGGCGATTCTGCTGTTCGGTCCAACGGCGGCAGTAGCGAACGCACAACCCGACCAGCCGGCCCTGCCCGCCGACCTGATCGCCGCGGTCAGCCGCGATCTGAAGATCTCCCCCGAGGAGTACCTGCACCGGGCCGATCTGGCCCAGCAGCTCGCGGCCTTCGCCACCACGGCGCAGCGCCAGTTCCCGCAGGTCTTCGCGGGTTCGTGGCTCGACGACGGTGGCAGGGCGGTCGTGGCCCTGGCACAGGGCCCCGGCGCCGATGAGGCCCGGCAGGCGGCCACGTCGGCCGGCTTCGAGGTCCACAATGTCGCCAAGAGCGAGGCGGCGCTGCGTGGTGAGAAGAGCGCGTTCGAGCGCTGGCTGGAGGGGCAGCCCGAGGCGGTCTCCGCGCTGGTGCGCGGCGTGGTGGTCGATCCCGTCAACAACAGCATCGCGGTCCGGGTCGAGCAGGCCGGCCTGCCGATGCCGAACTTCGTCGATCCCGCGCGGGTCATCGTGACGGCCCCGCCGGTCGCCGGTGAGCAGTTGCAGACCACTCCGGTCGCGGGTGCCATGCAGACCGGTCCACTGGCCGGTGGCGACGGCTTCGCCTCGATCGCCGGGCGGACGTCGCTGCGCTGCTCGCTCGGCTTCAACGGCACCGACCGGAACGGCAACGTCGTGAATATCACCGCGGGCCACTGCAACCCCGACATCGCGTCGGCGGGCTCCGGAAATGCTGCCGGCGTCTACGAGCTGGCCGGTGATCGGCCGGGTGCGCAGGTGGGCACGTTCCAGAAGTCGGTGCTCGGCGCCCAGGACTACTCGATCATCCGGATCAACGATCAGGCCAGGGACCGGTTCACGAACAACTTCGTGCGCCAGCCCGGCCAGCCGGTCGCGGTCGAGGGCGTCGCCGTTCCGGTGGTCGGTGCTCCGGTCTGCAAGTCCGGTGCGCGTACCGGCTTCAGCTGCGGCATCGTGAACGCGGTGGACCAGACCGTGCAGGTCGGCGACCGGGAGCTCACCCAGGCCTTCTCGGCCAATATCTGCGCCCTGCCGGGTGACAGTGGCGGTGCGATCGTCTCGGGCCGGATGGCACTCGGTATCTCCAGCGCATCGTCGGTGGCCGACTTCCCGATCTGCGAGATCCCGAATCTGATCGGCGCCCTCACCGGCAATACGCCCCAGCTGTTCGCACAGCCGGTCAGCGTGGTCCTTTCGGACAATCCGGGCCTGAAGGTCAACAACTGACACCAGCCCCTCGAAAGGCCGGCAGCGGCGACGCTGTCGGCCTTTTCGCTGTCCTCGACGCGATCCACTGAACTTGCGTTGCCCGAGTGCGCACCAATGCCCTGTGGGGCCCGGCGACCTTCCGGCATCCTGGAATACATGTGTTTGGTGTTGATCGGTTGGCGGGCCCATCCGGAGTATCGGTTGATCGTCGCGGCCAACCGCGACGAGTTCTACTCCCGCCCGACCGAGTCGATGCGATGGTGGTCCGAGGTACCCGGGCTACTGGCCGGACGCGATCTCGGTGCGCTGCGCAAGGTTGCGGGCGATCCGCCGGGTACCTGGCTCGGATTGTCTCGGGAAGACAAGGGCCGCAACCGTTTTGCCACCGTGACCAATGTGCGCAATCCGAAAGACGAACGCGGCGACGCACGTTCGCGCGGGGCGCTGCTGATGGATTTCCTGCGCGGCACCGGTGACCGGCGAACCGGTGAACTACCCGGCCCGGAAAAGTACGTACTCGATGTCACGGCCGCCCCCGACGACTACAACGGCTACAACGTGCTGGTCTCGGATCTCGAATCGCTGTGGTGGCATTCCAACCGCAGTGCGCTACCGCCCCGCGAGCTGACGCCGGGCTTCCACGGCGTATCCAACGGCATGTCCATCACCTCGGCCGCACCGGGCTCCTCGGCCGCATTCGAAGCGCCGCAACCCATTTGGCCCAAGGTGCGCGGCGGCCTCACCGATCTGCGCGCGGTGGTCGAATCGGATCCCGGCAATGTGGAGCGCTACTTCGAGGTGCTGGCAGATCGCACTGAGGCGCCAGACGATCTGCTGCCGCACACCGGTGTTCCGCTGCGACGCGAGCGCACGCTTTCGGCCAGATTCATCGCCAACGCATTGCACGGGACCAGGGCGAGCACGGTCCTGCTGGTGCGCGAGGACGGTTCGTTCGAGATGGCTGAGCGTTCCTTCGGCCGCTTCGGGCGGCGCAGGGACGAGGAAACCTTCAGCGGTACTTTGGATCTGCACCTACGCCAGGCCTGAAAACACAACCGGCCCGCTCCTGGTGGGAGCGGACCGGTCGAGTTCGATCGAGATCAGTTCGGCTGCTGGGCCGGCACAGGCTGCTGGGCCGACGCCGGCTGCTGGGCCGGTACCGCCTTGTCGGCGAACTTGGTGGTGCCGGGCGACGCCTGCAGGGTGTTGACCAGGTCGATGCCCGCGAGGGTCAGGATCGGACCACCGACGGCGAGGGTGCCGAGGATGCCACCGATCCCGGCGCCCGCGATCGCGGCCGGAATGCAGCCGACACCGAGAAACGGCAGGCCGAGGATGCAGCCGATGACGCCACCGGCGACGACACCGACGGCGGTGCCGACGAAGCCGCCGACCGCCGTGGCGATGCCGAACTGAGTGGAGAACTCGTTCATCGCCTTCTGGTCTTCCTCCGGGGAGGCGATCGGCTTGGCGACGGCGTTGACCGTATTCACCTTCTGATCGAGCTTGACACTCTGGTCAGGGGTCAGTTCGAGGACCTTACCGTCGTCCTTGACGACCGGCTTGACATCGACCGGGGTCTGGTCGACATTGACGTCGAGCGGCACCGAGACGACGGCGTTACCGAGCTCGTCCTTGACGGTGTAGAGGTCCGGTTCCGTCAATTCCTCGTCGGACTTCGTCAGCTCGAATGTTCCCCCCTTGAGCGTCGTGACGACAGTCTTGTCCACGAGCTTGACGGAGTAGCTGATCGGTTGAGCGACCGCGGGGGTCGGCTCGGCGTGAGCAACTCCGAATCCGACAGTCATGGCGCCGATGACTATCGTGGCAGCCGCGGTGGTGCTGCGGAGATTCATTCAGTTTCCAATCCATCATCAGGTTGTCCGCGAGCCGCCTCCGTACACGCGAGAGCGCTCATCAACCCGAGGTGGTCGGACCCCGGATTCTCCCCGAGCAGTGTGAAGACAAGCACAGCAAACAGAACGTCGTGAGCGTAATCGAACCGACATGAAGATGCGAGATCGGTTTTTCACACTGTGATCTGAGCGTGACTAAGCCTGTCCTTAGCGCCGAGCGGGCACCGTGCAGTGTTTACGGTGGTTGTCGCCCGAACCCACACCTGGATCGCACGATCTTCGTGAGATCCCTCACAGGCGGAATTCGCGTCAAGCCCCAGGAAGAAGGGGCACGAACCAACCGCCGATCGTACGATAGACAATTAAGTTACCGGTGGGTAACTTACTGGCAGTTAGGATACGAGCCAACCGGGCGGACAGATCGCCGCCCACGCTCGTGTTGCCTCTAAAGAAAGGTCGCGACATGAATGCCCTGACAGTGACGCTGGGCACGATTGGTGTGGCGTTCAGCCTGTTGGGTTGGGCATCATTCGTCGGTGGCGTCGGCACAATGACCCGCGCGATCATGATCGGCCAACCCGCGCCGGATCGCTGGCGACCATTCTTCCCGCGCCTGAAGACGATGATCGTCGAATTTCTGGCCCACACCCGGATGAACAAATTCCGCACGGTGGGCTGGGCGCATTGGCTGGTGATGATCGGCTTCCTCGGCGGTTTCATCCTGTACTTCGAGGCATACGGACAGACCTTCGATCCCGAATTCCACTGGCCGATCATCGGCAGCTGGGGCATCTACCATCTGTGGGACGAACTGCTCGGCATCGGCACCGTGATCGGCATCCTGGTGCTGATCGCCATTCGCCAGCTCAACCACCCACGAGTGCCCGCGCGGCTGTCGCGATTCAGCGGCTCCCGATTCGGACCGGCGTATGTCATCGAGGCCATCGTGTTCCTCGAGGGCATCGGCATGGTCATGGTGAAGGCGGGCAAGATCGCCACCTACGGCCACTCCGAGGTGTGGACCGACTTCTTCACCATGCAGGTGGCCGAGCTGCTGCCGTCCAGTGTGGCGATGGTTGCCGTCTTCGCGTTCATCAAGATGGTTTCGGGCAGCACCTTCCTGCTGCTGGTCGGTCGCAATATCAACTGGGGTGTGGCCTGGCACCGGTTCGCGGCCTTCTTCAATATCTACTTCAAGCGTGAGGACGACGGCGGCGTCGCACTGGGTGCCGCGAAGCCCATGATGTCCAAGGGCAAGCCGGTCGATATGGAGACCGCCGACCCGGATGTCGATACCTTCGGCGCCGGCCGGGTCGAGGACTTCTCCTGGAAGGGCTGGCTGGACTTCACCACCTGCACCGAATGCGGTCGCTGCCAGTCGCAGTGCCCGGCCTGGAATACCGGTAAACCGTTGTCGCCCAAGCTGCTGATCATGTCGCTGCGCGACCACGGCGTCGCCAAGGCGCCCTATCTGCTGGCCGGTGGCCGCAAAGATATGGGCGGCGACGAGATCGGCTTGGTCGACGGCGACGGCAAGCCCAATGAGAAGAAGCTGGCCAAGATCTCCGAGGTGGCAAAGGCCGAGGCGGAGCGTCCGCTGGTCGGCGATGCGGAGGTCAACGGCATCATCGATCCCGAGGTGCTGTGGAGCTGCACCACCTGTGGTGCGTGTGTCGAGCAGTGCCCGGTCGATATCGAGCACGTCGACCACATCATCGATATGCGGCGCTACCAGGTGTTGATCGAGTCGGAGTTCCCCTCCGAGTTGGCCGGATTGTTCAAGAACCTGGAGAACAAGGGCAATCCGTGGGGCCAGAACGCCAAGGACCGGCTGAACTGGATCAACGAACTCGACTTCCAGATCCCGGTCTTCGGCCAGGACGCGGACTCCTTCGACGGGTACGAGTACCTGTTCTGGGTCGGCTGCGCGGGTGCGTACGAGGACCGCGCCAAGCGCACCACCAAGGCCGTCGCGGAGCTGTTGGCCACCGCGGGCGTCAAGTTCATGGTGCTCGGCGCCGACGAGACGTGCACCGGTGACTCCGCGCGCCGGGCAGGTAACGAATTCCTCTTCCAGCAGCTCGCGCAGCAGAACATCGAACTGCTGAACTCGGTGTTCGAGGGTGTCGAGCAGTCGCGCAAGAAGATCGTCGTGACCTGTGCGCACTGCTTCAACGCGTTGAACAACGAATACCCCCAGGTCGGTGGCACATACGAGGTGGTGCACCACACCCAGCTGCTGAACCGGCTGGTGCGTACCAAGCAGCTGATCCCGGTTGCCTCGGTATCGCAGAATGTCACCTACCACGACCCGTGCTACCTGGGCCGACACAACAAGGTCTACAACGCACCGCGCGAGTTGATGGAGGCCTCCGGCTCCACCCTCGTCGAAATGCCGCGCCACGGCGAACGTTCCATGTGCTGTGGTGCCGGTGGCGCGCGGATGTGGATGGAAGAGCAACTCGGTAAGCGCATCAATATCGATCGCGTCGACGAGGCGCTGTCCACCTTGAACGGTGGCAATGAACCGTCCAAGATCGCGACCGGCTGCCCGTTCTGCCGCGTCATGCTCACCGACGGTGTCACCGCCCGCAAGGACGGCGGCGAGGTCGGCCAGGGCGTCGAGGTCGTCGATGTCGCGCAGTTGATGCTCGACGCCATCGACCGGGTCGACCCGTCGAAGCTCACCGAGAACCTGACCGTGGTGCAGCAACCGAAGCAGGCCCCCGAGCCGGAACCGGTTGCCGCCGAACCCGAACCGGCCCCCGCCGCCGCGGCGCCCGCCGAACCGAAGGCGGCTCCGGCCGGTGGTGGACTCGGCATGAAGGGTGCCGCCAAGGCACCCGGAGGTTTGGGTATGAAGGGTGCCGCGAAGGCACCCGGTGGCGGTCTCGGCATGAAGGGTGCCGCCAAAGCACCGGGAGCCAAGGCGACTCCCGCCGAGGAGGCTGCTCCGGCCGCACCTGTCAAGGGCCTCGCGATGAAGGGCCCCGCCAAGGCACCGGGCAAGGGCCTCGGCATGAAGGGTGCCGCGAAAGCACCTGGAGCCAAGGCAACTCCTGACGCCGCCACCGAAGCAGCACCCGCCGCCGAGGCCCCGGCAGCACCGCCGGTCAAGGGTCTGGCAATGAAGGGTCCGGCGAAGGCACCGGGCAAGGGGCTCGCCATGAAGGGCGCGGCAAAAGCACCCGGAGCCAAGGCACCGGAAGCCTCGGCCCCCGCCGAAGCGGCCCCGGCAGCGGAAACCCCCGCCACCGAACCGGTTTCGACCCCAACCGAAACCAAGCCGTCCATCCCCGCCAAGGGCCTGGCCATGAAGTCCGGCTTCAAACGGCCCGGCCCGAAGGCCCCCGGCGCGGCCTCCCCGGCACCATCGGCCCCCGCCGAACCGACCCCCGCAACCCCGGAGGCCGCAACGCAACCCGCCGACGAACCGGACCAGCCCGCCAACGGCAACGGCTCCCCCCCGGTAGCACCCCCACCCGCCAAGCCCGGCGGCCTCGGCTTCAAATCCGGCGCCAAGGCCCCCGGCCGCAAGAACTGACGGGTAAGCGGAAATAAGCGATCGGCCCGGGTGCGCAGTAGTGCGCACCCGGGCCGATCGCTGTCTCGCGCGAAGCACCACAGCGGTTCGTTATTCGACGAAATACCCGAGTCTGCCACTGTCGGTGAACTTGTGCCGATACCGCTCGAAGGTTCGCCCCTGGTTGACGCCGTAGTGCAACTCGCCCTTCAGCGAATAGAGCCGCGTTGATCGCACTTCCGGTTCACGCGTGAGCGGCTACCACACCTCGACCATGGCGTTACGTGCAGCCGCGAGGCAGTCGGTCCAGCCCTTCTGCGCTTCGATGGTGATAAATACGATCTCGTACTCACTACGTTTGAGCGGTCGGGGCATCGCATCGCGCCGCCCGCTCACTCGCCACGTTTTCGGGGCGCACCCGTCCGTCACGTCTACGGCCTCGTCAGTGCCACATAGCGAGCGAGATGCTGGTCACTGGAACCGAATTCGTATTCGATCGCGGTCAGGCGCTTGAAGTAGTGGCCGATCGCGAGCTCCTCGGTCATCCCCATCGCACCGTGCAGTTGCACGGCATTCTGGCCGATGAAGCGCGCGGCCCGACCGATGGTGACCTTCGCGGCCGAGACCGCACGCGCCCGGTCCGCCGCTGGCGCACCCAATGAGTACACGGCCAGATACACCGCGGCAATGGCCTGCTCGAGCTCGATGAACATATCGACCATGCGATGCTGGAGCACCTGGAAACCGCCGATCGGCTGACCGAACTGCTGCCGCTGTTTGGCATAGTCGACGGTGTCCGCCAATACCTTTCGCATGCACCCGACGGCCTCGGATGCGATGGCCGCGGTCGCCTCGTCCACCGTGGCATCGATCGCGTCCCACGCGGCACCCTCGGTGCCCAACAACCCATCGGCGGGCAATCGGAAACCCGTGAACGTGATATCGGAGCCGACCCGGTCGTCGATCGTCCGATACGAATGCACCGCGACACCGGCTGGGGGATTGCCGGCATCGAATGCGGTGAGGAATAGCGAGATGCCGTCCTTATCGCGCCGAGCACCGGCGGTGCGCGCGGTAATGAGCAGATGCGTCGCCAACGGCGCACTGGTCACAACGGTTTTGACACCATCGAGCACCCACGCGTCACCATCGCGACGCGCGGTGGTCGATATGTCGTGCAGCGTCTGACCCGAGTTCGGCTCCAGCGCCGCGAACGCGGTCCGCGCCGCACCGGAAACGATCTGGCGCAGTACCGAATCCGCGCGCTCACCACCGGCGCGATTCAACAGACCGGCGCCGACCACCACGGTGTCGACATACGGCTCGACGACCAGCGCGCGGCCGAGTTCCTCGGTGATGATCATCAGCTCGATCGGACCGCCGCCCATACCATCGACCCGCTCGGGCAGGGTGGCGCCGAGAATGTCCAGCTCCTCGGCCAATCCGCGCCACACGCTCGGTTGCCAACCGGCATCGGATTTCGCGGCGTCTCGGCTTTCGGCCAATTCGTAACGGGCGCCGAGGAATCCGGCCACCGCGTCGCGCAGCAGTTCCTGCTCATCGGTGAAGGTGAAGTCCATCAGAGCCCCAATGCTGCCTTGGCGAGGATATTTCGCTGAATTTCGTTGCTGCCCGCGTAGATCGAGCCCGCCCGGTCGTTGAAGTAGCGCAGTGGCGCGACGGCCTGCCAGTCCGCGCCGCTGCGATAACCGTCGGCGGGCGGGGTGAATTCGGCGATCGGCCCACCTGGCGCGGTGGCATGCGGCTGATAGACCCGCCCGCGCGGACCGGCTGCCTCCAGCGCCAATTCCGTGAGCCGCTGGCTCAATTCGGTGGCCAGGATCTTGAGCATCGAGGATGCCGGACCCGGGGTCTTGCCCTTCGCCATCGCCGAAAGCGTGCGGTACTCCAGGATTTCGAGTACCTCGGTGCGAATTCGAGCCTCCGCCAACTTCGCCGCGAACGCCGCGTCATCGATCAGCCGATTGCCGTCCGGCCCGGTCTGCTCGGCCGCCGCGGTGGCCACATCCTGGGCCATGACCTGCAACATCGGCGCGGCCGCACCGCCGCGCTCGTGCACGAGCAGATATTTCGCCACGGTCCAGCCGTCATCGATCCGACCGAGCACATTCGACTTCGGCACCCGGACGTTGTCGAAGAAGACCTGGTTCTGCACCTGTTCGCCGGAGGTCATCACCAGCGGGCGAATCTCGATGCCCGGCGTGGTCATATCGATGAGCAGGAAGGTGATGCCCTGCTGCTTCTTCCCCGCACGTGAGGTCCGGACCAGGCAGAAGATCCAATTCGCCTCGGTGGCATGGGTTGTCCAGATCTTGCTGCCGGTGCAGACGAAATCGGCACCGTCGTCGACGGCTGCCATGGTCAGCGCGGCCAGGTCCGAACCGGCCTCCGGTTCCGAGTAGCCCTGGCAGAAGAAGATTTCCCCGGTCAGGATGCGTGGCAGATAAAAGGCCTGCTGTTCGGGCGTACCGAAAGCGACTATCGCGGGCGCGACCATCCGGATGCCCATCGGCGAGAGCGACGGCGCACCGGCCAATGTCGACTCGCGATGGAAAATGTAGTGCCGGGTAAGGCTCCAATCGCATCCGCCGTGTGCCACCGGCCAGGCCGGTGCGGCCCAGCCGTGCTCGTGCAGGATCTGCTGCCACCGCATGCTCGCCTCGTGGTCCGGGTACACGCTTGTCGCCAAGCGCCCGGCTCGTCGCAGCTGCGGCGTCAGCTTCTCGTCGAGAAATGCGCGAACCTCGTCGCGAAAGGCCAGATCGGCCGCTGACCAGTCGTAATCCATCTACCCTCCCGGGTCATTGCATCGGGTCGCCGTGCGGCCCCACGAGACGCAATGTACGTCGGTCTCACCCCGGAAATCAAACTGATGCCACCTGCCTGCACTTGCGTGTGCTAACAGTCTTCGAAGGCTGCCTTGAGATATCCGGTGGACTGGTAGATGTAGTCGTAGGCCCACCTCACGATCGATAGACGCGGCCGCGAGTCCACCATCAGCACCTGACCGTCCCAGCATTTCCCGAGGATGTAGCGGGCCCGCGAGATATGCGGAGTGAACGTGATGACGATGACTCGACGCCAACCTTCCGATGCGGCGAGGTCGGCGAGTTCGCGGCCCTCACCGCGTGTGGTGCGCGGCGACGGATCGAAGCAGGTGACCTGAAAGCTGTAGTGGCTGTGGCAGATTCGATTCATCAGCGGGCTGTTTTCATACGGGTCGGAGAACAGCACCCGTGGCGCGTAACCCGCGCTGGCCAGCCGCAGTCCCAGCTTTTCGCGGCCATCGTGCGCGCCGCCGAGCACCAGAATCGCATCGGCTTTCGCGGGCGCATCGACCTGCGGCCGGACATAGACCGGCCACAGACCCACGACCAGCGCCACCACCGCAACGCCGAATGCCGCCCAGGCGCTGCGGGCCCGGATTTTGCGCTGGCGTCGCACGAGATCGATCGTAACCGGGCCGTCACCAGATGAGTTCGCGCAGGTCAGCACGGCTATCGGCAATTCATGTCGCCACCTGTACATCTGCTGTTGCCGAGGCCATTGCCTCGCTGACGTGGGGCGGCCATCGGCGGGACCTATCAATCGATCATGCGATGCACAGTCTTCGGAACCGGGTACCTCGGGGCCACGCACGCGGCGTGCATGGCCGAGCTCGGACACGATGTGATCGGCGTGGATATCGATCCGGGCAAGGTCGCGAAGCTGTCCGATGGTGTGGTGCCATTTTACGAACCCGGGCTCGAGGAGGTGCTACGCCGGAACCTGGACGCCGGTCGGCTGCGGTTCACCACCTCGTACGCGGAGGCGGCCGACCATGCCCAGGTGCATTTCCTCGGGGTGGGGACGCCGCAGAAGAAGGGCGAGTACGCCGCGGACCTGAAATATGTGCACGCCGTGGTCGATACGCTCGCACCGCTGCTGGAGCGGCCGTCGGTGATCGTCGGAAAGTCGACGGTGCCGGTCGGGACCGCCGCGGCATTGGGTGCGCGGGCCCGCGCACTCACCGGTGCCGAGGTCGAGGTGGCCTGGAATCCGGAATTCCTGCGAGAAGGTTTCGCGGTGAAGGACACGCTGCGGCCGGATCGACTGGTGCTCGGTGTGGATCGAGAGCGCGCGGGCGCGGCTTGGGTCGAGGATCTGGTGCGCGAGATCTACGCGGATCTGATCGCGGCCGAGGTGCCGTTCCTGCTGACCGATCTGGCCACCGCCGAATTGGTCAAGGTCTCCGCGAATGCCTTTCTCGCGACCAAGATTTCCTTCATCAACGCCGTCTCCGAGGTCTGCGAGGCGACCGGTGCGGATGTGACCATGCTGGCCGACGCACTCGGCTACGACGCGCGTATCGGCCGCCGATTCCTCAATGCCGGACTGGGTTTCGGCGGCGGCTGCCTACCCAAGGACATCCGCGCGTTCATGGCCCGCTCCGGCGAACTCGGCGCCGATCACGCGGTGGCCTTCCTGCGCGAGGTCGACAACATCAATATGCGCCGCCGCACCAAGATGGTCGATATGGCCACACGGGCCTGCGGCGGATCGCTGCTCGGCGCCAATGTGGCGGTGCTCGGCGCGGCCTTCAAACCCGAATCCGATGATGTGCGTGACTCACCCGCGCTCAATGTGGCCGGGATGATCCAGCTGCACGGCGCGGTGGTGACGGTGTACGACCCGAAGGCGGCGGAGAATTCGCGCCGGGTCTTCCCCACCTTGAATTACGCGACCTCGGTGACCGAGGCGTGTGATCGCGCCGATGTGGTGCTGGTGCTGACCGAGTGGGACGAATTCGTCGCATTGCGTCCGCAAGACCTCGATCCGGTGGTTCGCAAGCGGTCGATCATCGACGGTCGGAACTGTCTCAATCGTGCCACCTGGAGAGATGCCGGATGGGTGTACGCCGGACTCGGCACGCCGTAGAGTTGCCTGCGACGCGGGGGCGACGCCGGGACGATCAGGTCCTGCCTTCGGGTCTGTCGGACGTCGACGGTAGGGTCCCGAGAGCGGGCCGATCCACCGGCGGACGGCGCAGGCTCGCATGTCGTGATGTGTGAAACGGGATGGGCAGCTGATGAGTTCGGTTCTGGGAGTTTCGGTGGGGGCCGGCGCCGTCCGTATGGCGCGACCACACACTGCGAGCCCCCACGGCCCCATCGCACCGCATTCCTTCGATCTGCAGACCATTCCGGTCGTCGAACACCAGGTGGAGGAGCTGGCCGCCGAGGCGATCGGCGTGACGCTGGAATCCATGCCCGGCATCGAGGCCACCGCGATCGCCTACCGCAGTGAGCAGCACGCCAAGGCGCTGCGCGCGGCCATGGCACGCCAGCAGCTCACCAACTACGAACTGGTGCCCGAAACCGTCGCCGCGGTCGAATTCGCGCAGGCCACCGGGGATATTCGCGGCATCTCCTCGCTCGTCGTCTACGATCTCGGCAGCTCCGGACTGACAGTCAGTGTCGTCGACACTCAGACCCGTGAGATCCGACACAGCGAACGCACCAGTGATATCAGCGGCGACTATCTGGATTCGCTGATCCGCGAACAGCAGATCGCGTCGGGCCGGATCGCGCATCCGCCGGATTCGGCGGGGCTGGCCGCCCTGGACGCACTGTGCCGCGAGGCCAAGGAGCAACTGTCCTCGAATACCGCCGTGGCACTACCCAGCGAACAGGGTCTGGTGCTGCTGGCCCAGGAGAACTTCGAATCCCTCATCATGCTGGCGATCGAATCGTCGGCGCGGATGGCGCGCGATGTCATCGTGCGCTCGGATCGCCCGGTGCACGGTGTGCTCGCGATCGGCGGTTGTGCGCGAATTCCGCTGATCGCCAAGGTGCTCGAACGCTGGATGGGTGTGCCGGTCATCGTTCCCGACAGCCCGGAGACGGTGGTCACCCGCGGTGCCGCCCTGCTGGCGCGTCCGGTGCGCACGGTCATCCCGACCCCGCGGCAGCACGCGCCCGCCGCGGATTCGATGCTCGATGACGATGAGCTCGCGCCTGCCTGGCTGTCCGCACCGCCCAAGCGATGCCGCGGCAAGCGGGAAATCAATGGTGCGGTACTAACCGTCAGCGCACTGGCCGTCGTCGCCGCGATCGGCCTCGGACTCGGTTACGGTCCACAGGTTCTCACGCGCGATTCGCAGAGCAGTGACCGTCCCACCTCGGTCGCCCCGACCAGCCCGCCCCGCACCACCACCCTCGATCCACAGATCGCCGTCGCTCCGGCCAGCACCACCGAGTCCAACGAATCGCTGGCCGCCCCGCCCCCGCGCCGCGGCACGACAACCACCGACGCCCCGCCCACACCCGGCCCGAATACCATTGTCGTACCTGGCCTTCCACCGATCGTGGTGCCGACCATTCCGCCCGAGATCTTCCCCTTCCCGGCACCCGCGCCGCGCTGAGCGGCTCCTACCGGCTTTGGTCGCGACGCGTATGCGTGGTTGACGACACTCGCAATCAGTGCCGATGACCCTCGTCGCCCCACGCGCCGCCATACCCGCGAGGGTCGGGGCGACGGTAGCCGCGCGGGTCGGTGTCGTAATCACGTTCATAGTCCGATGCATCGGCGCTGCGATAACCGCGATCACGGTCGTATGCGCGGGGATTCGCGGGCTGGTCGTTCCAGGAGACCTGCCTGTTCGAGCCGGTGCCCGACTCGTCCCAGGATTGATCCGAGATCCGCCGACGACGTCCGGTATCTGTCGTATCGGTGGTGACCGCGCCGCTCGACGCCTTCGCCGGGCGCGTCGCACCACCGGAGCGCCGGGCCGAGGCGGACGACTCGGACTTCGCGTGACGTGAATGTCGGGTGGGCGTCGCGGGCTCGGGCTTGTGTCCGAAGGGACGGGCGAGCATGACGGCGATGGCGGTGGTCAACGGGACCGAAAGGGCCAGCGCGATACCGCCGACGGAGGAGCGGGCGATTTCGATGGCGACGGCGTCACCGGTCAGGACGTCGCGGATCGAACGGCCCGCTACGCTGAATAGCAGCAGCAGCGGAAGCGCCCCACCCGCATATGCCAGCACCAGGGTATAGACCGTGCTCGCGATGTGGTCCCGGCCGACGCGCATGGCCGCGGCGAAAACCTCGCGGCGCGAGGCGGCTTCGTCGATGGCCGCGAGTTCGAAGGCGGCCGAAGCCTGGGTGATCGTGACATCGTTGAGCACGCCGAGCGAACCGATAATGAAGCCCGCCAGCAGCAGGCCGGTAATGCTGACGTGCTGAATGTAGGTGGCGACGTTGGTGTTCTGTTCCTCGGACAGTCCGGTCAGATGGGTGATCTCGATGGCGATCCAGGACAGCACCGCCGCGACGATCATCGATGTCAGCGTGCCGAGCAACGCCGAACTGGTGCGCAGATTCACGCCGTGCGCGAGATACAGCACGGCGTACAGGATCATCGCGCCCGCGACCAACGCGACTGGAATAGCGGGCTTGCCGTCCAACAACGCGGGCAGCATGAACAGCACGAGCACCGCGAAAGCGAAGACCAGCCCGAGCAGTGCCCGCAACCCACGCCAGCGCGCCACCACAATGACCACGATCACGAACGCCAGCACGATCAGGGTCAGCGGCAGCCCGCGCGAATAGTCCTCGAACGAGTACAACGGCATCCCGCTCGGATCGGTCTGCCGGACGATCCGGATGTGATCACCGGCGTGCAGGTCGGGTTGTCCTGGGCCGGGCGCGATTTCGAACAGGGTGTGATTGCCCTTGTGCGGACCCGAATCGATGCTGATCAGACTGCGCTGACAGGTATAGCCGGCGGCGCGCGGCTGCTCGGGCTTGTCGATGAACACCTTGCCGATCGAACTGCTGCCGCACGCACCGACGTCTTGCATCACGACCGTTCCGGCCTCGGTCTGCACCGCGCCACCGCCCGCGTTCTGCATCGGCAGCGGGATATCGATGTGCTGGCTGCTCGGCCACAGCACGATCGCGGCAATGACGACCACGACACCGATCGCGGCGAGCAGCCCGACAACAACACGGGCGGCGGTCGCGCCGATCGCGATCGGAGCAGAGTGGTCGTGGTGATGGTGGTGATCGCTCATGACGCCGCCTCGACGCTCGGCCCCATTGTGCGCGACGCGCGCGGTGTTGTCGGTCGCTGGCTCACCGGACTCCTACCTTTTCATCTGCAGTCCCGGGTGCGAGCTTAAAGGATTTCATTTTCAAGATCGGCTTCGCGGACCGGCAGCGAACAACGGGAGCCATAAAAGACGCCCACCCCGTCACCCCTCATCGAATCGCTTCGCGATGCTGTATCCGGGGGAAATCGGGAGGGGGCGGCGGAGAGCAGGGGGATGTCTCCGCCGCCCGCAGGTCGGCGCCCAGGGGGGTAGGCAGCCTAACCCGAGGTCAGGTTGTCCAGGGGGGGTAGACAACTTGACCGGGCACTCGAAGTGCCAAGAGACACTGTACACAAAAAGTCTCGTTTAGCGCTAGCTAGTAACCAAAACTCGCAAATATCCGTACGCAGGGTCGGTTTTGGACCCGGAAGCGGGGCGATCCGGTAGCCCAGCGCACGCTGGCGAGTGGGTTCGGACCACCCGGCCGCTACTGCCGGTAACTCGAGAGGAAGTTCCCGAAACGCTCGATGGCCACCGCGAGATCCCGTGCCCACGGCAGCGTGACGATCCGCACATGATCATGATTCGGCCAGTTGAACCCGGTGCCCTGCACCATCAAGATCTTCTCCTGCAGCAGCAGATCCAGGATCAGTTTCGAATCATCGTGGATTTCATAGACGTTCGGATCCAGCTTCGGGAATGCGTAGAGCGCACCCTTCGGCTTCACACAGGAAACACCCGGGATCATATTCAGTCGCTCCCACGCGACATCGCGCTGCTCCAGCAGTCGCCCGCCCGGCAGGATCAGATCCTCGATGCTCTGGTGTCCGCCGAGTGCCACCTGAATCGCGTGCTGCGCAGGCACATTCGGGCAAAGCCTGGTCGAGGCCAGCAGATCGATACCCTCGAGGAAACCAGCCGCATGCTCCTTGGGGCCGGTGATCGCCAACCAGCCGGAGCGGTAGCCCGCGACCCGGT
The DNA here is from genome assembly GCF_040680135.1 of Nocardia sp. NPDC052112. Taxonomy (NCBI): domain Bacteria; kingdom Bacillati; phylum Actinomycetota; class Actinomycetes; order Mycobacteriales; family Nocardiaceae; genus Nocardia; species Nocardia sp. NPDC052112. The sequence continues at coordinate 44,824 of NZ_JBFAWD010000029.1, forward strand.
AGGCCTTGGAGAGTCCGTTGAAGGTGAGGCAGAGCAGATCGGGCGCGAGCGTCGCCAGCGAAATGTGCTTGGCATCGTCGTAGAGAATCTTGTCGTAGATCTCGTCGGCGAGCAGCAGCAGTTGATGTTTGCGCGCGAGGTCGACCAGCTGCTGCAGCACCTCGGTGGAGTACACCGCGCCGGTCGGGTTATTCGGATTGATGACCAACAGCGCCTTGGTCTTGTCGGTGATCTTCGACTCGATATCGGCGATATCGGGCTGCCAGCCGTTGGATTCGTCACATAGGTAGTGCACCGGGGTGCCGCCGGCCAGGCTGGTCATGGCGGTCCACAGCGGATAATCGGGTGCCGGGATGAGCACCTCGTCACCGTTGTCGAGCAGCGCCTGCATGGTGATGGTGATCAGCTCGGAGACACCGTTACCCAGGTAGACACCGTCGACATCGAGTTCGGGAAAGCCGGGGACCAGCTCATAGCGGGTCACGATGGCGCGCCGGGCCGAGAGGATGCCCTTCGATTCGGAGTAGCCCTGGGCATACGGCAGCGCGGCGATGATGTCGCGCATGATCACGTCGGGCGCCTCGAATCCGAACGGCGCGGGATTGCCGATATTCAGCTTGAGGATGCGATGCCCCTCCGCCTCCAGCCGTGCCGCATGCGCACCCACCGGTCCACGAATTTCGTAGAGGACGTTCTGCAGCTTCGTGGATTGCTCCAGCACGCGCGGCGGATGGTGCGGTAGATGGCTAGGACTCACCCTGCCTATGGTGCCATCTGTGTTATTGGCCGCGTGGCCGCGGCGTGTTCGCGGCCCCCTTCAGTCTCGCGTCCGAGCCGTCGAGACTCGCGACTTCGTCGCATGCGCTTCGACGACTCGGACGCGAGACGGGCCGCGAACGGGTCGCTCGAAAGACTCGCTCCGTGGTGGTCGGGGAGGGTGGGGCGTTCGGCAGCCGATGCGCGCATTCAGATTCGCACATGCGGCGCATGCGCTTCGATGCCTCGGACCGGAGACGGGCGGCTTGTAAGACTCGCTCCGTGGTGGTCGACAGTGCTTGTCGCCGCGGGTCGATCCAGTGCGCTCCGCCGAATCAAGACGACGAGTTGCCAGGCGGGATGCCCTTGGCCGCGGTGGATCCGCAGAACTCTTCGATCTTCTCGTCGAGGACCCGCGCCTCGACGGCGTCGCGGAATTCCGGTCCGGCGATCCGCCGCCGCAACCCGATGAGCCGTTCCTCCAGTTGCGCGATGCGCTTGTCCTCGGCGAGACCGAGCACCGGAACCAAGGAGGCGGCCGCACCGTCCAGGCTGCCGTTGATCAGATGCGCCGCGGCGCTGTCCACCCTGGCCATGGCCTCGGTGCCGTAGGAACGCCGCTCGGACGGGCCGTTCGCGTACAACTCGATGGCCTGTTGCGTCGCGACCAAGGCGGGCTCTGCCTGGCCGAGATGGATATAGGTCGCGCCCGCGTAGTAATGGGCCTTGGCCTCGTTGAAGCCGAAGACGCCGCCGACCTCGTCGTGTAGCGAGTCGGTGTCGGCCGCCTCGCGGGCATCGTCGGCGGCCCGAATGCAGCGATCGGCATCGGCGTCACTGCCCAACCGGGACCAGATTCTGGCCTCGATATTCAATAGTCGAACCTTGGCCGTGGCCGATTCGGCGAACTCCTGTCCACTCTGCGCCAGCAGCACGCCCCGGCGCGGCCGATCGGACCAGTATTCGATCAGCGCGTGCATACCGCGGGTCCAGGCGCGCAACCCGTTGTGGCCACACAATTCCGAATAGGCCCAGGCCGCTCTGATCTGCTCGCCCGCGGCATCGAGATAGCCGAGGTCGGTGCTCGCATTGGCGAGCAAACCCGACAGCGTGCCGGCGAGCAGATACAGGTGGCTGGTATCGGCGGGGCGCTGGTGCCCCTCCAACAGCCGGTACACCCGGCGTCGCACTCGCAGCATCTCCACCATCATCGGTACCGGTGGGACGTGTACATATTCGTTCGCGATGCGCGTGACATCAGCATCGAGCTGTTCCAAGGTGGTGGCACCCACATTGGTGCTCTCGGCCTGGCCGGCGTGCTCGCTCGCCTCGTGGGCAGCCGCCATGATCAGATCCCTCTCCGAAATCGCCGCTAACGCATCACCTCTCATCGCACCGGCGTCTATGAGAGCCAAAAGGTCCGCGTCACTCGAATAATTGGCGCGGGCCGAGGACTCGGCCCGCCTGTCGAATTCGGGCACGGCCGGTCGATCGAATACGGGCTGATCGAGCATGGCCGCGAACCGTGCCCGCACAACTTCGTCGGACCTGGCCAGGGAGGTATCGAGGGCGGCTTGGTTGATCGGACGTGGGTGCACCCGAGCACCGCCGGCCTCCCACTTCGATACGAGCCGCTCGTGCACTCCCAGATGCGCCGCGAACTCCCGGATACTCATCCGCCTGGCATCGCGGAGGGCACGGGCCTCCCTACCTGACCACTGCCGGACCACGATGTCATCCCTTCCGAACGAACTTCTTCCCAGAGTACGAGTGGAATGTGACTGCGGCCATACGCAAAAGCTTTCCGCTATCAGAGGCAGCGGAAGGGCAGTGGAATGCGGGCGGGTGGGCGATTCCCGAAACGCCATCCGGGACAGGACCCTTGGACACGAGGAGGCAAGGAGTTGGCCGTGAATGTGGAGAAACTCAGAACAGTCGACGATTGGGTGGCCTATTACCGGCACGAGTTCGGATTGCCGGTCACCGAACGCGGCGGATTCGTGATGCTGCCCATCACCGGCCGGGTCTGTGTTGTCCATTTGCCGACGACTCGGGCCGAAAAGGTCAGGGTCGCACTGGAACAGCAGGGGACGAGGGGCCCCATGCTGGCCAGGCAGATCCGGTGGAGCTTCCTCGCCGAACCGGACAGCCGACCAGGCGCGCAGGTATTGGAGGTGCTGAACCGTCTCGATATAGGCATACCGGCCATCGGCAGTGCCGTGATGTTGCCGACCGGGCTCGGACGGTGGACCCGGGAAGGGTGCTTCTGGGTCGATCCACCGAGTCGCGGCGACACGCTCCCACCGTTATCCGTCGTCATCACGACGGCACTCGCGGTGGGGGCGGGCGGCGGGGACTGAATGCGTCGTCGGTCCCCGCCGCCGCTCCGGCGCCGGGCCTACCGGGTCCGCCCCTCTACCGGCAGTCGACAGGGGCGGACCCGGTGGGTGTTCCGAGCCGGTTCCGCGCGTTCTAGCCTGGGCGAATGGGCAGTGAAAGGGCACTGGAATTGCGTGGGACCTATCAGGTCGACGCCCGGCACATCGTCCACGGCCCCGCCCTACCCGGACTCGACGTGATCCGATGCTTCGGTTTCGATGTGCTGGAGCCGAAACCCATACGCAGGCGCAAGATTCCGGGCGGTACGGTGAAGATCGTCTTCGCGCTGGAGGGTACGTTCGCTGGGCGCGCGATGGATCCGACCGGATTGGTGATCGGATTGCACGATCGGGCCGGGTCGGCCGAACACTTCGGCCGAATGCGCAGCGTGCAACTGCAATTGGAACCGTTGGCGGCACGGCGGCTTTTGGGGGTTCCACTCGATGAAATACGCAATATCGCAGTGGATTTGGCCGAGTTCTTCGGACGGTCGGTTGGTCGGTTCACCGAGCGGCTGGCCGAAAGTCCTTGCTGGTCGGAGCGATTCGAGCTGGTTGCCGGGTATCTGCGGGAGCGATCGGCTGATGCTGCGATCGATCCGATGATCGCGGGCGTGGTGCGACAGCTGCGCCGATCCGATGGCGGCTTGACCATTCCCGAGCTGGCCACCGAATGCGGTTGGAGTCGACGGCATTTCCGCCGGGTTTTCGCCGAGCAAGTCGGGTTGTCGCCGAAGACATACGGGGCGCTGCTGCGGTTTTCGGGAGCGCTGGCGGCATTGACCGCCGGCTCGGCGGTCGAGATCGGCGCTCTTGCCCAGGAATTCGGGTACTACGACCAGTCCCATATGAACCGGGAGTTCCTGCGCTTCGCCGGCACGACGCCGGGACGGCTACTCCGCCTTGCGGATTCACGCTGAGCGGCCACTGGTCCGTGGCCCTTTTGTCCAATACGGAGCTCCGTTCGCGCCGTAGCGTCGCGGCCATGTCCGGGATACCGACAGCCGTGCGAATCGCCGCCCTCGGGATCGGCATCCATGCGATCGATCACATCATCGTGCTGCTGTGGCCGCCGTTCGAGTGGCATATCGGCACGGTATTCCACCTGATCAGCGGTCCGGTCTACGCCCTGCTCGTACTGCCGGTACTGCGCGGGCGGAACTGGGCGCGGATCACCATTTCACTACTGCTCGGCGGCCAGTTCATCGGTCGGTTCGTGGTCTGGGTCCTGTTCCCCACCGGCGGCGCGCACGCGGCATTGCTGGTGGGCTGGACGATATCGGTGATCGTGCTGGCGCTGTTGTGGATTCCGGCCAGGTCTCGTCAGCACTTCTAGGTGGACAGCGGGAAGTTGAGGTAGGACCTGGAGGGGGTCGGTCCGCGCTGGCCCTGATACTTCGATCCCGTGGTGGCGCTGCCATAGGGGTTCTCGGCCGGGCTGGTCAGGCGCAATAGGCACAGCTGACCGATCTTCATACCCGGCCACAGGGTGATCGGCAGATTCGCGACATTCGACAGTTCCAGCGTGATATGTCCACTGAAGCCAGGGTCGATGAACCCCGCCGTCGAATGGGTGAGCAGACCCAGCCGACCCAGGCTCGACTTGCCCTCGAGCCGACCGGCCAGATCGTCCGGCAACGTGCATACCTCGAGCGTGGAGCCGAGTGCGAATTCACCGGGATGCAGCACGAACGGCTCACCCTCGTCGGGCTCGACCAGGCTGGTCAGCTCATCCTGACGTTGCGCTGGATCGATATGGGTGTAGCGGGTGTTGTCGAATACCCGGAACAGCCGATCCAACCGGACATCGATACTCGACGGCTGGATCAGGTCTTCCAGGAGCGGCTCGACGCCGAGACGCCCAGCGGCGATCTCCGCACGGATGTCACGATCGGAAAGCAGCACGGCGACGAGCGTAGCGCCTGCCCGAAACCGGCCCTACGCCGCCGCATGCGGACCGGTCGCGACGGCAACCACCCAACCGTTCGGCATCGGAGCGATACGCTTGAGCAGGGAGGTTGGTGGAAGGGAGATAGTGTGGAGCGACTGAGAGGCCGCCACTACCGTGTGATCGCCCGAGGCTGATCTCGGAGCTGCCGATGTTCGAGCAGATCGATTCGGTCGATACAGCTGAACGAACCCGAACCGCGCTGGCCGCTGTTGTTGCCCGGTTTTCCAAGGCTTGGGCGTCCGGGTCGCCACCCGACCTGTCGGCGTACCTGCCCCGGTCACCGGCCGAGCGGCGCACGATACTGATCGAACTGATCAAGATCGACCTCGAATACCGTTGGCTTCGCTACCACTTCCCCAAACGACTTGTCGATTACCGCGCGGAATTCGGCGAGCTGCGCGATGGTCCGCTGCCGCCGGAACTGGTCTACGAGGAATTCCACGCTCGGCGCCGCAGTTCGCCGGCAACCGAGGCGGCCACCATGGCCGCCGACGTCGCCACGGCGGCGCACCCCGGGCACACGCGGGAAACCAGTGACTACCAAAGCACGATGATCGCACGGCCAAGTGCCCAAATCGCACTCGACGCCATCGGTGTCGGCGACCATATCGACGATTTCGACCTCCTGATGCGGATCGGGTCGGGCGCCTTCGCCCAGGTGTACCTCGCTCGGCAACAGTCGATGCAGCGACTGGTCGCGGTCAAGATCTCGCACAACCACGGCAACGAGCCCCAGACCCTCGCCCAACTGGACCACGAATATATCGTGCGCATCTACGACCAGCGATTCATCGCCGATGGCGACCTGAAGCTGCTCTATATGCAGTACCTACCCGGCGGCACGCTGCTCGACGTGCTGCGCTTACAGCGCTCGACGCCCGCGGCACGACGCAGTGGGCAACTCTTGCTGGATGCCGTCGACAAGGTACTTGCCGATAAGGGCGAGGTCCGGCCCACCGAATCGGCGATTCGAACCCGGACCGCCGCATTGACGTGGCCGGAGACCGTCGCCTGGCTGGGCCGCCGACTCGCGGACGCACTCGAGCATGCCTCCGAACGCGGGGTGCTGCATCGAGACATCAAACCCGCGAACGTGCTGCTGAGCGCCGAGGGGATTCCGAAGTTGGCCGACTTCAACGTCAGCTTCAGCACTCGCATCAAGGGCACGAATCCCCTGGCGTACTTCGGCGGATCACTGGCGTACATGTCGCCCGAGCAGCTCGAAGCCTGCCATCCGGATTTGTCGGCGACCGCCGCCGACCTCGACACCCGAAGCGATATTTTCGCGCTGGCGGTCATGCTGTGGGAGTTGCTCACCGGACGGCGTCCATTCGCGGACGAAGCATGCGCGGGCGAATCGGAGACATCACTGGCCCGCATGCTCGAACTGCGGCGCAGACCCATCGATCCGACCTTCCTGTCTGATCTGCCGCCGGACTGCCCCATGGCGCTGTGCCGAGTGCTGTTGAAATGTCTGTCGCCCGATCGCGAAGGCCGCTACTCGTGCGGTTCGGAATTGGCCCAGCAGTTCGACCTATGCCTCGAGGACAGGGCCCGTGACCTCGTCTATCCGCCGCCGAACAGTTGGCGGGAACGACTTTCGCGATGGCCCACCCCCATTTTGTGGCTGTCGTCGATGTTCGGTGTCACCCTGGCGACGATCTACATGGCCGCGCATGTCCAGGATCTGATCAGAGAGCGCCTGCCCGATGTCACCAACTCGCGGCTCGACAACGGCGTCATCGTCTTCCTGCTCTGCGCCTTGCCGCTGGCCGTCGCCATCTACGCATACATGTCACGTCATCTGATCGCGGTTCCGCGCGGCTTGCGCGAAGGTAAACGTTACGACGAGGCAATGCTCGCGCAGGTGCGGTCGCGAACGCTGTTCTGGGGCGACCTGTGCGCGATGAACACCCTGCTGGCCGCGGTTCTCGCAACTGTGACGGGGGTGCTGCTGGTCCATTGGTTAACCGACCTTCCGGTGCGGCTGCTGGTCCATGCGGCGCTGACCGTGCTGGTGTCGGGCACCATCTCGGTTGCCTACACATTCTTCCTTTCGACGTTCTACGTCGTCCGCTGTGTCTATCCCATCTATTTGCGCCACGGCCGTACGACAGCGCGCGATTCCACCGATCTTCGTGCGCTGCGTCGAAGAACCACGGCCTATCTTGCGGTAACGGCGTCGGTGCCGCTGGTCGCGGTACTGGCCGGATTCAGCTTCCTCGAACCCGAGGAGCTTCCGCTCGTGCGCGATTCGGTGCTGGGGTTGTGCGCGGCCTCGGGACTCGCGTTCGTCGCCGTCTACTGGTTGTTCCGAAAGCTGGACGCGGACCTGCGCGCACTCGAGCGGGTGGTCTAGCGGATCTCGGCCGGTGTACAAAAGCCCGACCAGGTCCGGCCCGAAGAAGTTGACCGGTATATGGCCAGGTCTGATAGAGTCGCGGACGCGCATAGCGCAGTGCCGATGTAGTTCAATGGTAGAACTTCTGCTTCCCAAGCAGACAGCGCGGGTTCGATTCCCGTCATCGGCTCGGACGAGGCCCCTGGCAGCTTGCCGGGGGTCTTTTCTTATCCGGCGTGTCGGCGAAAGCCGTTCACTACCAGCGGATTCTGTCATTCGAGCGGGCTTGCCCGTTGGAGGCAGCGCTGCCGGATCGACCGAACACACAGCCGGACCGGTGGTCAGCTCGACGAAGTTAGTTCCTATGCAAGGGATTTCGCAGCCCCGGTGCGATCGGCGGCAGTTCAGCGATCAGGCCGGCCGACCCGCGATGCGGATGCCATCGCCTGTGCCGATCGGCAATTCGAATCGGAGGCGCTCGGCCATGCGCCCCGAACCCGGCGGGTGCGGGGCGCATGTAGGCTGATCAACTCGCTATTTCGCGCGGCATTCGGTGAAGATCTTGGTATTGGCTTCGCGCGCCTTGTCGGCGTCGGATTGGCTCATGCCGAAGTTATTGGGGTCGGCAACCTTGGTGTCGTATTCGTCACTGATCATCTTGCGCAGGCCCTCCTGCGAAATGCCTTGGTCCACATAGAGTTTGGCGGCACAGTCGGCCAGGCTCTTATCCTTGAGTCCCTTGTCCTGTAGCGATTTGGAGAGGTCCGCTTGGGTTACCGCGGGCTGGTCCGCGGCCTTGTCGTTACCGCACGCCGCCAGTACCGGCAGCGCGACGAGCGCTGCGGCGATCAGGAAGGTCCGCACCTGATTCCTCTTCTCGATTCAGTCTGTATATCCGGCCACCGCGGTGGCGCCGCAACGATAATGCCGTACGACGCCGAACGGTAGCCGAGCGATCGGCTTCCCAATCCAGAAGTGGGTCACAGGTCCATGGCCGCGCGCAGTGCGGTGTCCAACCGGTCCAGCGCATCCGCCTCCATCGCATCGATGGGCTCGGCCAACCAGCCCCGATAGATGCGACCGATATTCCCGGCATGCACCCAACCGTGCCGCTCGACGGGCACAGCCAGAATGTCCTGAGGATCCTCGTCGACCACCTCGGCGGCGACCAGCCACTGCCTCGATGATTCATTGATGCCATCACTGCTGATGAGCACGACAGTACGGCGCCGCGGCGAACCGTGTGGGTGATAGATCCACAGTTCACCCCTGCGCACGCATCGCCTCCTCGGCGGCGGCCAGCTCCGCCTCGTCCGCCGCGGCCAGGGCCGTCACATCGGGTACCGGACCGACACCGGTCCGCACGGCTTCACGACGCGCTGCCTTCGATATCCACGCCGACGGTGACATCCCCGCGCGGGCCGCCGCCTGTTCGGCGAAGGCCCAGGATGCCTCGTCCAGCGAAAGAGTGACCTTACGCGTTGCCATACCATTTATCGTACCCACGTTTCCGCCGACTGCCAGCGGAAATCCGGCCCGGGGCATGGCCGGAAATCTCGGTCCGACGACCGGTCCCGGCTGTTACGGTCGCAGCTATGACGACGTTGAACCACCACCGGACCGGCGCTGGGGAACCGCTGGTTCTGGTGCACGGGGTCGGCAGCCGCTGGCAGGTGTGGGAGCCGATCATCGACAAGCTCGCCGAATCCTTCGACGTCATCGCCGTCGATCTGCCCGGCTTCGCGGGTTCGGCACCGATCGCGCGCACCACCGTCGACACCCTCACCGACGCACTGCTCGACTTTCTCACCGAACTGGGCATCGAGCGTCCGCATCTGGGGGGCAATTCGATGGGCGGGCTCATCGCGCTCAACCTCGGCGCGCGCGGGCTGGCCCGCTCGGTGACGGCATTCTCCCCGATCGGATTCTGGGACACTCCCGGCCGCGTGTGGTGCCAGCAGTCACTGGGCAAGTCCCGCCAACTGGCGCGTACGCTGCGTCGGCAGTTGCCCGCCGTGCTGGGTACCGCCGTGGGCCGCACGGTATTCCTGACCCTGATCTTCGGCAAGCCGTGGGCGATCGATCCGCAGGTAGCCATCGATACCGCCCGCGACGCCGCCAACGCACCCGGCTTCGAACCCGCCCTCGCGTCCTTCGACGATGCGAAGCTGCACGAGATCGGCGCACTGGCCGATATTCCCGTCACGATCGCGTGGGGCAACCGCGACATCCTGCTGACCTACGCCACCCAGCGCGCACGCGCACGCACCGTGCTCCCCAATGCCCGCCACATCACCCTGCACGGCAGCGGCCACACGCCGTTCTTCGACGATCCGGCCGGATGCGCGCAGGCCTTGCTCGATACGATCAGCCCGCATCCCTGACCGGTCGCGGATCGGTCAGCGTGGCCGGATCGGCCGTGCCGAGCAGGATCCGGACCGCATTTCCCCAGCGGTGCTGCAGGATTCGGTTGCGGTCCAGATCGCCGGTGAGCAGCACCCGCATGGCGAGACCGGTCATGATCTCGATGGTGAATTCGGTAATGGTCGGCACGCGGGGGTCGTTCGGGAACTCGTGCCGGAAGATGTCGCGAATGCTGTTGTGCATCAGGTCGAACAGTCGATGCTCCAGCGGCAGGAAAGCCGTGAGCAATTCGGGATCGGTGCGCGCGGCGACCCACATTTCCAGTGCCGCCCAGAATGTCGGCCCGGTGAACATGCGCATGGTCAGCTCGACCGCCGTTTCGAGGCAGTCGGCATCGGCCGGGATCGCCTCGAATTCCGTTGTCAGCTGCGCGAATCGACGCTCGGCCAGATGTCCGACCGCACCGGCGAGCAGATCGGCCTTGGTCGGGAAGTGGTGTTGCAGCGTGCCGCGCGGCACCCCGGCCCGCTTCTGCACCTCGAGCGTGGTGGTACCCGCGTAGCCGACCTCGACCAGACTTTCCACCGCCGCGTCCAGAAGCCGCGTACGCATGCGCGAGCGCCGCTGCGCCTGCGTCTCCCGGACGCGTTCGGGCATCGGATCAGCGTCCCTGCCACTGAGGTTCGCGCTTCTGTGCGAAAGCAAGCGCACCCTCGGCGGCATCCTTGGAGAACAGCGCGGGCAGCGCGATCTCGCCCTGTTTGGCGAAACCCTCCGCGACGGACCAGTCCGGCGATTCATCCATGATCCGCTTACTCGCCGCCACCGAAAGCGGTGCGGCCGCGACGATTTCGGCCGCCAATGCCAGTGCACCGGCCAGTGCCGCACCGGGTTCGGTGAGCCGGTTGACCAGTCCGAGCTGATAGAGCCGTTCGGCATCGATCCGCGCACCGGTGAGCGCCAGCTCCGCGGCAACGGGGCGCGGCAGCCGCTGGGTCAGCCGCAATACGCCGCCGCCCGCGGCGACCAGACCGCGCTTGACCTCGGGAATACCGAACTGGGCATTGTTCGCGGCGACAATGAGATCACCGGAGAGCGCGAGTTCGAAACCACCGGCAAGCGCGAATCCCTCGACGGCCGAAATCATCGGCTTGACCGGCGGTTTCGCGGCAATACCCAGCGGACCGCGCTTGGTTATCGGCATCTCCCCCTTGGCGGCCGCGACGAGATCCATTCCGGCGCTGAAGGTGCCACCCGCACCGGTGAGCACGAGCACGCGCGCGGCATCGTCGGCGTCGAATTCGTCGACGGCCGCCTCGATCGCCTGTGCGGTGGCCAGGTTTATGGCATTGCGGGCTTCCGGACGATTGACGGTCAATACCGTGATCGCATCGCGCTTCTCGACCAGCACCAAATCGGGCCCACCCGTCTCCCGGCCAGCACCCCCCACGGGGTCGCTGTGCGACGCTGAATTCATTTGACAGTCCCTTCCGTGAGCAACGTGAGCGTATCTGCGGCGGTCACATCGGCCGCCGCGCCGATCGGGTCGCCGTCGGTGAATACCGCGAGGGTTTCCGCATCTGACGCCCGAACCAGTATGCGGGCACCGGCCGGAGTCAACGCGCTGATCACCACGGCCTCGGGTTCGTCGGCGTGGTCGGGCGCGGGACCCTTGCGATAGGCGACGGTATAGGCCTCGACCGTGGCCGCACCGGTGTAGCCGGGCGCCGTATCACGGCGTGCCACCGGCACTTCCGGTGCTACGGCACGGAAGAGTCGCGCGGGCGGGCGAGCGGAGTAGACGCCGATGGCATGTTTGGTGATGTACCAGCCGAGTGCGCTCGCCAGACCGTAGGCCGACGGGTCATCGCGCAGCCGGCCGGCCAGCGTCGCGATCGAGTGGGTCGCGTAGTTATTGCCGGGTCCACCCGCGAAGGTGAGTCCGCCGGTGACCGAAAGCGGCCGCGCGGGATCGTCGATCGGCAGCCCGAGCGCCTCGGCCGCGACCTGCACCGCGACCGGGAAGCACGAGTACAGATCGATGTGCGCGACATCGTCGATGCCGATACCCGCGCCCGACAATGCGGCCCGTCCGGTCGCGGCGACGGCCGGTGAACTGGACATATCCGCACGTTCGGAGACAAACCACTCGTCGGTGGCGCTCGCCCCACCGTGTGGAAACACCCAGTGCTCCCGCGGCACGCCCGCCGCATCCGCCGCGGCCGCACTGCACAGGATCAGCCCCGCACCCTGATCCACGGACAGATTCGCGACGAGCAGTTTCGGATAGGGCGTCGATACCAGCCGATTCGAGCGCGTCGGCGTCACCAGATCCTCGACCGACTGTTCGGCGGGCTGCCAGGCATACGGATTCCGAGCCGCCACCGCCGAGAGCCGCGACCAGAGCCCCCCGATCCGCTCGCGATGCGCGGCCTCGCTCAGACCGAGCCGTCCGCGCAGCGCGGTCTCCATCAACGCATAGAAATAGATCGGCCCCCACAGTCCCGCCGCCGTCTCCATCTCGGTATTGGGTCCGCGTTCGGTGCCGATGAGCTCGGCCGGCCGCACATCGTCGCCCTGCTCGGGCCAATCGAGTGTGGCCCCGGTGCGGGTGGCCGCGTTCCAGGATGCGACCGATTCGGCACCGACGATCAGCGCGACCTCGCACCGTCCGTCGGCGATGGCCTGCGCAACGGTATTGACCAGGCGCTGTGGCGCGTCACCGCCGAACCGCGCGGACTGCAATGTGCGCTTCGGTGCGGCGCCCAGTTCCGCCGCGACCAACGCACCGAGATCCGGATACGGCCCGCTGACCGGGGCCACGGCCGCGATCAGATCGGCCGAGCGCAGTAGCCGATCCCCAGTGCCGCTGTCGGCACCCGCGCGGCGCAGCGATTCGGTGGCGAGTTCGACCGGTCCGGGCCGTCCGGGCTCGCCGGTGCGGTGCACGATCTGGCCGACGCCGACGAGTACCGGCGTGCGCGGGTCCAATCCGGCTGGCAGCATGGTTCCTCCACTCTTTACCGTCAAGATTGACGGTAACTTGCGTTCGATTAGAGCAAAGTGCGGACGTTCGGGCAATGGCCCACGAACTGACTCACGGGTAAGATCCTGGGCATGGGCTCGAATATCGCGCTGCGGTTCGTCGACGACCGCGCCTACGTCACGCTGGACCGGCCGGATAAGCACAACGGCCTGACCATCGAGATGCTGCGCGATCTCGTCACCACGGCGCACACCGTCGCAGGCCACGAGGGGGTCCGCGCGGTAATCCTGTCCGGCAACGGTCCGAGTTTCAGCAGCGGCCTCGATATCGCGGGGGCGAGCAGCGATCCGCTCGCCGCCATCCGCGGCTTCGTCCCACTGCCCTGGCGCGGCACCAATGCCTTCCAGGAGGCCTGCTGGGCCTGGCGTCGGCTCTCGGTGCCGGTGATCGCGGCGGTCCACGGCCACTGCTACGGCGGCGGACTGCAGATCGCACTGGCCGCCGACGTCCGCTTCGCCAGCCCCGACGCCGAATTCTCGGTAATGGAGGTCAAACACGGCCTGGTCCCGGATATGACCGGCGCGGCGACGCTGTCCCGGCTGATCGGCGTCGACAAGGCGCTGCTGCTGACCATGACCGCCGATATCGTGGACGCCGCCTACGCCGAGCGGATCGGCCTGGTCACCGAGATGACCGCCGACCCGGTCGCGGCGGCGGAAAAGCTCGCCGATCGCATCGCGCTTCGCCCCCCGCACGCCGTCGCGGGGGCCAAACGACTCCTCGATCGCTCGTGGCATGCCTCGGCCCGCCGCACCTTCGCCATCGAACGGGCCACCCAGCTGCCATTGATCCTGCGGCAGGCCATATCTCGTCGTCGCTGATCACAATTCGGGTAGCGTGCCGCTTACAATTCTCCAGACGAATCACGCAAGCCACCAATTTCTCCGGTTTCGCTGTTAGCATCTTGAACGATTTGCCAGCCAGCCGAAATGTGACACGACACACGGGTGGGGGGCCTGCGTATTGTGCCGCTTCGGCCAGAACCGGAGGGCTTAGAGACTTTGAACAAGACCGCGTCCGCTTTGCTCTCGGCACTGGCAGGAGCATCGGCCTTGCTCCTCGCAGCGACTACGCCAGCCACGGCAAACCCCAATGCGATCAACCCGATCCCGGTGTTGAACGGCAGCAATGGATTACCCAATCTGGTCGGCCGAACCAGGGCGATATTCCAGGTGACCGGCATGGCCAGCCCCAACAACACCCAGGCCTATAACGTGCTCGGCACCGATCTGGGCATCATGTGGGATAACGGCGACGGCGAGATGCTCACCGCATTCGGCGATACCGCCGGATTCGGCCTGCCGAATCTGCTCGCGGGCAGCACCTGGGCATGGCGCAGCAACATTCTCGTGCGCAGCCACACCACCGATCCATCCAGCGGGATCTACTTCGACAGTGTCGTGCGCGATATCTTCGGTCAGGCCCGCGATCTGATTCCGAGCCCGAAGATTCCATTCGTGGAGATCAGCCGGATCCCCACCGCGGGCATTTCGGTCGGCGGTGTTCAGTACATGAGCCTGATGTCGGTACAGAGCTGGGACGATATCGGCCGGTGGACCACGAATTTCTCCGGACTCGCCGCCTCCGGCGATAACGGTGAGACCTGGGGCGAGCTACCCGAGACCCGGCGCCCGAATGAGGGCGGTAACGCCAACTTCCAGATGAACGCCTTCGTCAAGAACGGCGGTTACGTCTACGAATACGGCACCAGGTCCGGGCGCAATCAGGCCGCGTACGTCGGGCGGGTACGGGAAGGCGATATCGCCAATCTGGGCGAGTACGAGTACTGGGACGGCGAGCACTGGAGCAAGAAGGGCGACGTCAATGCCGCGGCGCCGATCATGTGGGGCGTCGGCGAGATGTCGGTGATGTACAACGAGTATCTCGGCCAGTTCATCTCGCTCACCACCGATCCGTTCAATTCGGTGGTCATGCGGCGGGCCGCATCGCCCGCGGGTCCGTGGAGCGATCCCGAGGTGTTGATCGATACCCGCGAGCTCCCATCCGCGTACGCCCCGTCGATCTTCCCGTACCAGACCGGGCGCGACCTGTACTTTCTCACCACCGTGCACAGCCAGTACAACGTCGTCCTGATGCGTACCACCCTCTAGTCCTGTGCAACGGCACATGGCCGTGGCATTCCCTACCGCCATGTCCTCACGTTCCACCGACTTGACCTCAATGGCACTTCAGGTATGAAGCTGGGTCGCGTCGAGTCGTAGAGCTTCGGGAGAGACCATGGGCATCACATTCGCACCCAGCGAACCAGACACCGGCACTTCGGATTTGCGCGAATGGCTACGCGCGCGGGCCCGGCCGGTTTTCGACACGGATTCGAATAGCACCGGTTCGGATCTCGCGGCACTGACCCAGCGCCTCGGGTCGGCAACCGTGGTCGGCCTGGGTGAGTCGACCCGATTCTCCCGGCAGACCTTCGGATTGCGTGAGCGGATATTCCGAAGGCTTGTCGTGGAATACGGATTCCGCGCGCTCGCTGTCCAGGACAGTGCGCGTTCCGGTGAGCGGCTCGATGTCTATGCGCGTACCGGGACGGGCGATCCCGAATCAGCGCTCGCCGATGCGTGGCGGCCGACCCGGACCAGAGAAATGGCGGCGGCACTTCGGTGGATTCGCGAATTCAATACCGTGCATCCGAACGATCCCGTGCGAATTTTCGGCGTCGAGCCGCCGCGTGCGGAACCCTCGGATTACGACTTCGTGCTCGATTATGTCCGGCAACAGGCACCGGATCGGTTGGCCGCCATCGAATCCCACCTCATCCCGATCCGCACCGCACATCAAGTGGATGAACATGTGCAGCGGCATCAGGGAATTCACCCCGGCCGCCCGTTCGCAGAGGACGCACGCGAGGCGTTGGCTTTATTCGAAAAGCTCCCGTCGACAACAGAATTCGAAAGTGCACTGACACATCTGCGACTCATCGTCGCATTCCACGAGAACAGCGTCGCCGGACAAGGTGGTTTCGCGCGCGACGAGCGACCCGCCGCGGACCGGGTCATCGAATGGCAGCGCGATACCGGCGCGAAGATCGTGTATTGGGACGGCATCGCCCATACCGCAGCCCTCAGCCTCGGTGACGGTCCGGCGGAGACCTCCGAATTCCGCGGTACCGGCAGCTATTTGCGCGAAAAGTTCGATGCGCAGTACATCTCGGTGGCCATCGGCTTCCATCACGGGAATCTCGGTATGGCGGTGGCACCGGAGCCGCTGCCGGACCTGGTCGACGCGACGCTCGGCGCCGTACAACTGCGGGCCTTCTACGTCGATTTGCACAGCGACGCACCGGAATCGGTACGGCAGTGGCTGCAGGGGCCGGCGAAGCTGCGCACGATCAGCGGCATCTACGATCCGGCCGAGGACGCTACCGCCCACACCACGGTGCGATCCCTCGTGGGCGCTTTCGACATACTCGTCCACATCCGCGAGACCTCGCCGGTGCACTGGCTGCCGTAATCGAGTGCTTGGCGCGCGGGCCTGCCGCGGCGATCGCGTGAGGTGGCGATGGTTTTCGCGCCCGTCTGGGTGAGTGATGGTTGCGAGCAGACTCACGCCACACGACGAGCCCAACACAGTCACGAGCAGACTTCTGCCCCCAACGGTGCAAGGCGATTGCGACCAGACCCATACTCCAGCACCGATGCGCGACGACTGCGAGGTACACGGGACAAATACACTCGCGCATATGGACGCGACCGATTGGGACACGCGGTATGCGCAGAGCGAACTGATCTGGGGCGCGCCGCCGAACAGCACCGTGGTGGAACACGTCTACGGGCTGGAGCGGATCGCCCCGCTGCTGCCGGACACCCCGGACAGCGATCCGCCCGCCCTGCCGCGTGCCCTCGATCTCGCCTGCGGCGAAGGTCGCAACGCATTGTGGCTGGCCACCCACGGCTGGCAGGTACATGCCGTCGACTATTCACAGGTGGGCATTGACAAGGGCCGCACCATCGCAACCCGGCTGTCCCGCTCGGTCCGCAGCCGGATCAGTTGGCAGTGCGCCGATGTCACCGATCTGGACGCAGCAGGCATAACCGGCCCGTACGAACTGGTGCTGATGGTCTTCCTGCAGCTGCCCACCGAACAACGCCGTCCGCTGGTTCGCCGCCTCGCCGATCTCCTGGCCCCCGAGGGCACCCTGCTGATCCTCGGCCACGACACCGCCAATCTCACCGAAGGCTTCGGCGGCCCGAAGGACCCCTCGGTCCTGTTCACTCCCGACGACATCATCGCCGACCTCGGTGACGATCCGGACCGCATCCGGATCCGCATCGCCGACCGCGTCTACCGCCCCACCGAGGAGCGCGACGCCATCGACGCCCTGGTCATCGCGACAAAACCCGCACCAAACCCGCCCGCCGTCGAACCCGCGTCCAGCTGAGGCAGTCCGGCCCGGCCCGGCCCCGAACCTGCCGAACCACCGTCCGATGGCCCTGCGCTACGCGGACCAGCGCCGCAACCACGGGGTGACGGTGTCGGTGATGAGTTCGAACCCCGAGCGGAAGGAGTGCGGCTGACCAGGGATTACGCGCACTTCGGCGGCGTCGGTGGGGTCGGGGATGCCGAACGGATCGTTCGCGCCGTTGATCACGACGACTTCGATATCACCGGGGGCGAGCAGTTCCTCGCGACGCGTGTTCTGCGGCTTACCCGGTGGATGCAGCGGGAACGAGAGCGCGAGTACGCCGCGCGCGTCGGCGGCAATGGCGGTGCGGCAGGCGACTCGAGCGCCATTGCTGCGGCCACCCTGGATAAGCGGGACCTTCTCGACCCGCCTACGCAGGTCGGCGACGACCTCGAGCCAGGCCTCGTCCTGCTTGACCGCGGAACCGGGCGCACGTCGTCCGGCGACTCGATACGGCTGCACCACCCGCGCGACCGCGCCACCCAGTTCGTAGGCGCAATCGCGCACGGCGAGCAGGTCTTTCGCATCCACACCGCCACCGGATCCGTGCGTGAGCAGCAGGAGGAACGCCGCCTTACGCGGCTTGTCGAGCTCGATCTCCGCGGGCCCGGCACTCGTCTCGATTCGCACATTTCCACGGTAGTCCCCAGCTATCCGAAGACGCCCAGCCACCCGCAGCGCCGCGGCCGGACGGTAAAGCATCGGCAAACCCGACTCGATCGTCTACTACGCGAGCCGTAGGCAAACGGCAACGCCCTCGAGTGTTTTCCGCGTCACATTGCCCGCGCGGGTCTTTGCGACCCCATTACCGACCGGTAATATGGCAGATAAGTTACCCGCGAGTAGCAACCGGCTGATCCTTTCGAGCACGGACGCCGGCGAGGCTACCCGGTGGACGAACAACGGGCGGGAACGGCAACCCAACCGACCGCACCAACTCAACGGAGAGTGAGTAACAGACCATGGGTCACTACAAGAGCAACGTCCGCGACCTGGAGTTCAACCTCTTCGAGGTACTCGGCCTCGGCACCATCCTCGACAGCGACGCCTACGGCGATCTCGACACCGAAACCGTCAAGGAGATGCTCAACGAGGTGCGCCGCCTGGCCGAGGGTCCGCTGGCCGATTCGTTCGTCGACGGTGATCGCAACCCGCCGACCTTCGATCCCGAGACCCACACGGTCACTCTCCCCGAATCGTTCAAGAAGTCCTACCGCGCGCTGGAAGACGCGGGCTGGGCCAAGGTCGCCGTCCGCGAGGAACTGGGCGGCCTGGGTGCCCCGAGCGCCGTCTCCTGGGCGCTGGGCGAGATGATCCTCGGCGCCAACCCGCCCGCGCAGATGTACGCCGCCGGTGCGGGTTTCGCGCAGGTGTTCTACAACAACGGCACCGATGAGCAGAAGAAGTGGGCGCAGATCATCGCCGATCGCAACTGGGGCGCCACCATGGTGCTGACCGAGCCGGATGCCGGTTCGGATGTCGGCGCCGGCCGCACCAAGGCGATCAAGCAGGAGGACGGCTCCTGGCACATCGAGGGCGTCAAGCGCTTCATCACCTCGGGTGACTCCGACGACCTGTTCGAGAACATCATGCACCTGGTGCTGGCCCGCCCGGAGGGCGCCGGTCCTGGTACCAAGGGCCTGTCGCTGTTCTATGTGCCGAAGTGGCACTTCGACTTCGAGACCCAGACCATGGGCGACCGCAACGGTGTCTTCGTCACCAATGTCGAGCACAAGATGGGCATCAAGGTCTCGGCCACCTGTGAGGTCACCTTCGGCGGACACGGCGTGCCTGCCAAGGGCTGGCTGGTCGGTGAGGTGCACAACGGCATCGCGCAGATGTTCGATGTGATCGAGAACGCGCGCATGATGGTGGGCACCAAGGCCATCGCGACCCTGTCGACCGGTTACCTGAACGCACTGGACTACGCCAAGCAGCGCGTCCAGGGTGCGGACCTGACCCAGATGACCGATAAGGCCGCCCCGCGCGTCACCATCACCCACCACCCGGATGTGCGCCGCAGCCTGGCCATGCAGAAGGCCTATGCCGAGGGCCTGCGCGCCATCTACCTCTACACCGCGGCGCACCAGGATTCGGATATCGCCGAGCTGGTCTCCGGTGCCGATGCGGATGTGGCCTTCCGGGTCAACGATCTGCTGCTGCCGATCGTCAAGGGTGTCGGTTCCGAGCGGGCCTACCAGTACCTGACCGAATCGCTGCAGACCTTCGGTGGCTCGGGCTTCCTGCAGGACTACCCGATCGAGCAGTACATCCGCGACGCGAAGATCGACTCGCTCTACGAGGGCACCACCGCGATCCAGGCGCAGGACTTCTTCTTCCGCAAGATCGCCCGTGACCGCGGCGTCGCGCTGGCCCATGTGGCCGGGCAGGTGCAGAAGTTCATCGAGTCGGAGGCGGGCAACGGCCGTCTGAAGGCCGAGCGCAAGCTGCTGGCCACCGCGCTCGAGGATGTGCAGGCCATGGCCGCCACGCTGACCGGGCACCTGATGGGCGCCCAGGAGCAGCCGACCGAGCTGTACAAGGTCGGCCTGGGTTCGGTGCGCTTCCTGCTCGCCGTCGGTGACCTGCTCATCGGCTGGCAGCTGCTGCGCCAGGCCGACGTCGCCATCAAGGCCCTCGACAATGGCGCGACCGGTACCGACCAGGCGTTCTACCAGGGCAAGGTCGGCGTCGCACAGTTCTTCGCACGCAACGTGCTGCCCGAGCTGACCGCGACCCGCGCCATCCTGTCCAACCTGGACAACGACATCATGGAACTGGACGAAGCGGCGTTCTGATCCAATTGATTTCGCAGCAGCGGCCTCGGATTTTCCGGGGCCGCTGTTGTTATTCGGTGCGCCGCACCATCTCTCGGGTGGGCTCGGCCAGCTGGATCATCGGTTGTTCCGGATCCTCGGCCAGCACAACGGTATTGCCGCCCAGCCGTTTCGCCCGATACATCGCGTTATCGGCACAGCGCAGCAGCAACTGCGGTCGTCCGGCGTCCGTGCCGCCGTCGCACACCGCGACCCCCACACTGACCGTGACGGTGACGGGTATGCCGGGCGACTCCGCCACAGCGCGACGCAATCGCTCGCCCAGGCCGAGCGCGGCCGCGCGATCCAATTGATCTACGACGGCGAATTCCTCTCCGCCCGTGCGGGCGACCAGGGCATCGGGATCGGCCGCGGCGCGCAACCGCTCGGCCGTCGAGACCAGCACCTCGTCACCGATGGTGTGGCCGAAGGTGTCGTTGACCGTCTTGAAGCTGTCGAGGTCGAGGGCGATGACACACATATGTTGCTGGTATCGGGGACGGTGCAGGTAGTAATCGAGCCCGCGACGATTCAGCAGCAGGGTCAACGGGTCGGAGAGCACATCGATGCGCAGCACCCAATAGCAGAATTGCAACGCCGGCAGCACGACGACGATGGCCGCCACCATGATCAAGACCATCGCACCGGCCAGCGCGAGATCATTGCTCTCCGCATCGGCTACCAGCAATACGGCCAGTACACCCACCGTGAGCAACGACCATCCGGCGTGCGCGGCCAGCGCCTTCGGACTGTGGAAGAACGTGATGTAGGAGCCGGTGACCACCAGCAGCATCGCGCTCAATGCGCCGTACACGCGATCGCTGTCCACCAGGCACGATGCCGTGATCGCGAGATCCGCCCAGGTCAACATGGTCACCGAAGTCATGGCGCGGGGCCACGGGAACAGCCACCAGCGGATCGTCCAGACCGCGGCCGTCGCACCGGCCGCGGCGAAGATGGTACGGCCCACCGTGCCGGTAGGACCAGCGGGCGACATCCAGATCAACATATTGATCACGAACATCAACGCACCGCCTGCACCGATGATCGCCTTGATCAGGCGCAGTCCGGAATGGGATTCGAGTGTACGCACGAACCAGCCATAGTGCGCCGGATCGCGCCACCAACTACGAAGTATCGCGCGACTGTCACCCATGGAGCCACCGCCTAGCGTTCACGAAATCCTGCCGGATGTACCGAACAGCTTTGCCATTTCGAGCGACGATTAAGCCATCGCCAACGGTGTTGTATCGAATGACCGGTGTGCGCCTCGCCTGTGGTGACAGGCCAGCCCCTGCCGAAGCCCCATCTACTGGTACCACTCAGTGTAGCGATGGTCACATGCGATCGGCCGCTACCGCGCAGGAGCCGGACAGAGATCACGAAACCGGGCACAATGACCGGGCAGACCGCGCGCTAGAAGGGATCGTCCGGATGAATCGATCGCTGTCCGCACTCACCAGAGCCGGTGTACTCGCCGCCGCATTCTCGGTCGCGCTGGCCGGACCGGCCGCCGCCGATCCGAATCTCGTGATCCCCATCCCGGGCATCAACCCCATTCCCGGCATCAACGGACAGCCACGCGGCCTGCCGCACTTACCCGGACGGACCCAGGCGGTCTTCCAGATGACCGGTATGGACAGCCCAAATCGCACCCAGAACGTCAACGTGCTCGGCACCGACCTCGGCGTCATGTGGGACGACGGCAACGGCCGGATGATCACCGCCTTCGGCGACAGCGCGGGCCTTGGCTTCCCCAATCTGCTCATCGGCAGCGTCTTCGCCTGGAACAGCCAGGTGCTTTTCCACAGTTCGACCAAGGATCCGTCGCAGGGGATCTCCTTCGAAGGCGCCGTGACCAATCCGCTGCCCAGCCCGAAGATTCCGGGTATCGAGATCAGTCTCATTCCGACAGCGGGCATTTCGGTCGGCGGCGTGCAGTACATGAGCCTGATGTCGGTGCGTGAATGGGGTGAGCACGGCAAGTGGTCCACCAACTTCTCCACCCTCGCCGCCTCCGCTGACGGCGGGCAGACCTGGACCCCACTGACCACGACCCGGCGCGCGAACGTGGACGGACATCAGAACTTTCAGCAGAACGCCTTCCTGAAGGATGCCGGTTACATCTACCGCTACGGCACCCCGGCCGGCCGGCTGAATCCCGGATTCGTCTCGCGGGCAATGGAATCCGATATCGCCGATCTCGATCGCTACGAGTACTGGGACGGCAAGGAGTGGAAGCCCGAAGCCAAGGACGCCACACCGATCGTGGGGGATGTCAGCGAGCTGTCGGTCATGTGGAATGAGCATCTCGGCAAATTCATCATGCTCACAACGGATTCCCGGAATGCGGTGGTGCTGCGCACCGCATCGGCGCCGGAGGGACCGTGGAGCGAGCCGGAGGTGCTCGTCGACGGTCCCGCGCTGCCGAGTGCCTACGCGCCGATGATCTTCCCGTATCAGACCGGCAGTGACCTGTACTTCTTGCTGTCGGTATGGAACCAGTACAACGTGCTGCTGATGCGAACTCCGTTGTAGGAGTTGTCTACTCGCATTTCACGACCGGCACCGGGTCGTACTTCACCGTCCGCGTGGTGCGCGAGATCGGGCGGCCGGTTTTGCGGTCGGTGATGACTCGCGTATCCGAGATCGTGAAGCCCGGTGCACCTTCGGTGGCGATGCAGTCCTTGCCCTTCGGGAGTTTGATCTCGGTGGGCTCGGTGGGCTTGGTCTTCTCGCCGGTGATGGATTCGACGTTCACCGTCTTGGTGCCCCAGAGGCGGACCGTGACGTCGGAGTCCGTGGTCGATGTTTCGATATAGACACCGGATTGGCCGTTATTGCGGAATTTGAGGTCGATGGCGCCATCGAAGACGGTGGCCTCGCGCGCCGCCGGATAGCGGGAAATGTAGTAGCTGTGCTCGGTGTGACCGGCATCCTCCATACCCGCGAAATAGGCGGCGTTGTAGAGGGTGGTGGCGAACTGGCTGATGCCACCACCGACCGCGGTGCTCGGGCGACCGTGGTCGATGATGCCGGATTCGACATACCCCTCGGCCGTGCCGCGCGGACCGGTGAAATCGTTGAGCGAGAAGGTTTCTCCCGGCTTGACGATGGCGCCGTTCACCTTCTTGGCGACCACCCGGATATTCACCCCGGACGGCCCGCTGAAGCCGCTGGTGGTGAACTGCCCCATCACCTCGGTGACACCGAGTGCATTGGCAGCCTCGGTGGTGAGCTTGGGATCGACCTTTTCGTAGATGGCCGGTGCGGTGCGCTGCTGCGGGGCGACGATGAGATTCGGCAACTGCTCCAACGTCTTTGCCCAATTGATCTTGTCGCCGATCACGGCCGGCACCACCGTCGGGGTCGACCCGGTCACGGCGAACGTCGCATCCTTGGCCTCGACCTCCGAGGGTGCGAGTTGCGGACCGAGCATCCCGAGTGCGACATCCTGTTTGAAGGTCGCGGCGAGACCGCCCTGGCCGTCGGGGGCGAAGGACATGATGGACGCGATCTGCTCCGGCTCCAGTTTGCCCGCCGCATCGTTCTTGCCCGCGAAGACGATCGGCGCGCTCACCGCCGGTTCGGCGATGGTGTGCAGGGCCTGCTCGACCGCCTCGGCGCGCACGGCGATGGGCGCGGCGGTCTCCGGAAGATCGAGCAGCGCACCGAGATACCAGTTTTCGATGAGCGCGGTGCGCGCGGCCGGAACATCGAGGATGCGGCCGGGTACCGGCGGCACGGCGACCGCGCGGGCGCCGTCGAAGGCGATGGTGCCCTCGACCGTCGCGCGGTCGTGCACGCGTAGGGCGGTGAGCTGGGCATCCAGTGCGTTGTCATCGACGGTGCTCGCGACCGGCACGGTATGCGTGACGAACAGCGAAGTCAGCCGGGTGATCGGATTGAGCGGTTGGCCGCCGACGCGGGCCAAGGTGGCATCCCAATCCGCCGCAAGGCCAGCGGTTTTCGGGGTGAGCCTGGTCTGCACGTCACCGATTTGCAGTGGCAGTTCCTGGTCGACACGCGGATCCACCGCACTGCGCAGTTCGGACACCGCGGCCGCGGTGTCCTTGCCGCCGATATCGATACCGGCCACGACGACGCCGCGCGGGACATGCCCCGACGAAAGTACAAGGTCCGCAACGTAAGCCAGCCCACACAGCGTTATCAGTGCGCCGACGCCGATGCCGATACGTTTGGCGATGGGCGATCTCAGCCCGCTCGGTCTGGACGGCCGTTCGGGCACACGACGCCGTGGCCGACGCCCGATGGGCTCGGTCGTTTTGGGCGGCTGATTTGTCCGCAGCGGCTCGGTGGGCGTGGAATCCCCCACCCACGCCGATGACTGATACCCGGACCGGGTCTGCTGCGGTATGTCCGCCGACCGATGTTGCGCGGCGTCCTGGGGCGCCCCTGGCTGCGGCGGTTGATCCGTGCCCGGCACCTGCTGTGCGACCGTGCGCGGGGGCAGTGGCTGCTGCGGTGTGGCGGATCGAGCCGAGTCGAGCAGCTGTCGTAGTCCGACCTGGCCGCCTTCGTGTCGGCCGTGCTGCCCGGTACTCGATTCGCTCGTCACGAACCGTCCTCCCGCTCGATTGTAAGGAGCTCGCACGGTGCGAGCACCGCCAACGATAACGGTCGACACCGACATCGTCAGCACAGCACGGTCCATCAGCAAATCCCGCGCAACGGACCGCGTCACACATGGAAGGGCCCCGCGTAGTTGCCGGGTCGGGGGTCTGGCAACTACGCGGAGCCAACCCGTTTATCGCTCCGGCGCACCGCGCGTTACACCGGCGCGGGACAATCGAGCTGAACTATTCCCACCAGGGCTCCACATGCGACGAGGAGATGGATGGAATGCAGCTGGGAATGATCGGCCTAGGCCGAATGGGCAGCAATATCGTGCGCCGGATCGTCAAAGACGGACATACCGCCGTCGGCTACGAACGCAAACCCAAAATGATCGGCGCCCTCACCACGGAACTGGGCAGCGACGGTTTCCAGGGCTCCACCGAGCTACCGGACTTCGTGTCCCGGCTGGAGACCCCGCGGGTGGTCTGGGTGATGATCCCGGCCGCGGTGACCGGACAGGTGATCGACCAGGTCGCCGCGCTGCTCGAGCCCGGCGACATCATCATCGACGGCGGCAACAGCCGCTACCACGACGACATCGCGCGGGCCGCCGCGCTGCGGCCCAAGGGCATCCACTATGTGGATATCGGCACCTCGGGTGGGGTATTCGGACTGGACCGCGGCTTCTGTCTGATGATCGGCGGCGAGACCGAGCCCGTGGCGCATCTGGATCCGCTGCTGAAATCCATCGCACCCGGAGTCGAGGCGGCCGAGCGGACGCCGGGCCGCACGGGCGAGCCGTCGCCCGCCGAACAGGGCTATCTGCACTGCGGACCCGCCGGTGCGGGCCATTTCGTGAAGATGGTGCACAACGGCATCGAATACGGCGCGATGGCCGCCTATGCCGAGGGGCTGAACATCCTGCACAAGGCCGGTATCGGCGCGACGCACGATGCTGTGGCCTCCGCCGAGCAGACCCCGCTCGAACATCCCGAGTGGTATCGATACGACATCGACGTGCCCGAGGTGACCGAGGTGTGGCGGCGCGGTTCGGTGGTCGCCTCGTGGTTGCTGGACCTCACCGCGAGCGAGCTCTATGCCGACCCGACCCTGCAATCCTTCGACGGCCGGGTATCGGACTCCGGCGAGGGCCGCTGGACCCTGGATGCCGCGATCGATACCGGTGTCCCCGCGCCGGTGCTCGCGGCGGCGCTGTTCGGGCGGTTCTCCTCACGCGGCGAAGCGCTGTATGCGGACAAAATGCTCTCGGCCATGCGCAAGGCATTCGGCGGTCACATCGAGCTGCCCGCGAAGTAGGACCACCTATTTCGGGGCGCTGACGCCCAGGGTGGGAAGTCGTTACGGTGGGAGTCATGGAGTTCGCGACGTCTTCCTTCTCCGAGAACCTGCGCCGATATGCCCCGGAACTCCTGCCAGGCAGCGATTTCGGCAATGCCACGGTGCACAAGGACATCGCGCCGCACGGCACCACCATCGTGGCCGTCGCCTACCGCGGCGGCGTGCTACTCGCCGGTGACCGGCGCGGCACCATGGGAAATCTGCTGGCCAGCCGGGATATGGAGAAGGTGTTCATCACCGATACCTACTCGGCGGCGGGTTTCGCGGGCACCGTCGGCATGGCCATCGAGATGATCCGATTGTTCGCGGTCGAGCTCGAACACTACGAGAAGATCGAGGGTGTCGGGCTGACCTTCGAGGGCAAGGCCAATAAGCTCTCGAAGATGGTGCGCGACAATCTGCCTGCCGCACTACAGGATATGGCGGTGGTCCCGGTGCTGGTCGGCTATGACCTGAGTGCCACCGATCCAGAGAAGGTCGGACGGATCTTCTCCTACGATGTCGTCGGCGGTCGCAGCGAGGAGCGCTTCGGCTACACCGCGGTCGGTTCCGGTTCGCTGTTCGCGAAGTCCTCGCTGAAGAAAACCTACAGTCGTGGCATCGACGAGGACCGGGCACTTCGGATCACCGTCGAATCACTCTTCGACGCCGCCGAGGACGACACCGCCACCGGCGGACCGGATCTGTCCCGTGGCATCTACCCGACTGTAGTCGTCATCAATTCCGAAGGCGCGGTGGAGATTCCCGCGAATCGACTCGCCGATATCACTCGCCGACTCGTCGAGGATCGTGCCGCACTGGCCCGCGAATGAGCCCTCAGGGGGACTCGCCGTAGAGTGCGCGGAAGTCCGCGAGCGTGCCGGTGTAGTACTCCAGATCGTCGAAGAGCTGATGGCGCGTGATCCGTTCGGGCTCGGCACGCTGTAGCTGTTCGCCCTGCTCGGACCAGAATGCCGAGGGAGGTAAGCGGTCCGCGTGATCGGGCAGGAATTTGATCGCCTCCTCGATCGCATCGGCGGCGAACTGCCAGTTCAACTCCACGGCTTTGCGATCCTGCTCAGGTCTGCCCTGGTAGGCCATGTCCGCCGCGAGTGCACGGCGGGCGAAGGTGTTCGCGACCATGATCCACTGCGCGGCGTCGACCAGCGGGGAGACGCCGAGACCGAACCGCACGCCGAGATTCCGGCACGCCGCCTCGGAGTCGTACGGGATCTCGACGTCACCGACCGTCGAGTGCACGGTCCATGCGTGCTCGCCTTCGATCGGCTCGATCTGGGGTGGGCTCGCCACCGTGGTCTCATCGGCTGCCGCGAGCAGGCCCAGGTAGATCTGTGCTTCGGCCAGGGTCCTCGCGGTCGGCATCCACCCGACCGTAGTCGATTCCGAAGGCGCGGTGGAGATTTCCGCGAATCGACTCGCGGAGATCACCCCCGAGCCTGCCGACGACCGTGCTGCGGCGGCACACGATTGAACGCCAGGGGTGGTTTTCGGTCGACGAAACGAAACCGAATACCACCCACCCCCGGCTCGTGTTCACATCAGCTTTCTCGAAAGGCGACAGCTGATTTCGTCAGCACATGGGTAACTCATCGGG
Source organism: Nocardia sp. NPDC052112 (assembly GCF_040680135.1). Classification (NCBI taxonomy): domain Bacteria; kingdom Bacillati; phylum Actinomycetota; class Actinomycetes; order Mycobacteriales; family Nocardiaceae; genus Nocardia; species Nocardia sp. NPDC052112. The sequence continues at coordinate 72,433 of NZ_JBFAWD010000029.1, forward strand.
TACGCTCCAACCCGGCCACCGCCTGCCCCCAGCCGCCGACGCCGTGGCACTCGGGTCCGGCGCTGTATATCCGGGGAGGCGGGGGAGCGCTCAGCGCTCCAGGATCGCGACAACGCCCTGACCACCCGCGGCGCAGATGGAGATCAGCGCGCGGCCGGATCCCTTCTCCGCCAACATCTTCGCGGCGGACGCCACGATGCGGCCGCCGGTCGCGGCGAACGGGTGACCCGCGGCGAGCGAGGAACCGTTGACATTGAGCTTGCTGCGATCGATCGAACCGAGCGCGCCGTCCAGACCCAGCCGCTCCTTGCAGTACTGATCCGACTCCCACGCCTGCAGGGTGGCCAGCACCACCGAGGCGAAGGCCTCGTGGATCTCGTAGTAGTCGAAGTCCTGCAAGGTCAGGCCATTTCGGGCCAGCAGGCGCGGCACCGCGTAGGTGGGCGCCATCAGCAGGCCGTCCGGGCCGTGGATGTAATCGACGGCGGCGACCTCGGAATCGACCAGATTCGCGAGCACCGGCAGATTGCGCTCGGCGGCCCATTCCGCACTGGACAGCAGCACCGCGGAGGCACCGTCGGTGAGCGGGGTGGAGTTACCCGCGGTCATGGTGGCATCGCCCAGTTTGGTGCCGAAGACGGGCTTCAGGGTGGCCAGCTTCTCGATGGTCGAACCGGGACGCAGGTTGTCATCGCGGGTCAGGCCGAGGAACGGGGTGATCAGATCGTCGAAGAAGCCGCGGTCGTAGGCGGCGGCCATATTCTTGTGCGACAGGTAGGCCAGTTCGTCCTGCGCCTCGCGCGCGATGCCGAATTCCTTGGCGGTGATGGCGGCATGCTCACCCATGGACAGTCCGGTGCGCGGTTCGGCATTGCGCGGAATTTCGATGCCGAGCATGGCCGGGCGCAACTGACCGACCAGCTTGAGGCGGTCCTTATTGGTCTTGGCGCGGTTGGCGTCGAGCATCCACTCGCGCATGGCCTCGCTGACCCCGATCGGAGCGTCGGAGGTGGTATCGGTGCCACCGCCCACACCGGCATCGATGCGACCGGCGGCGATCGCGTCACCGACGGTGACGATCGCCTGCAAGCCGGTGCCGCAGGCCAATTGGAGGTCGTGGGCCGGGGTGTAGGGACTGAGCTTGCTGCCGAGCACACTCTCGCGGATCATGCCGTGCTCGCCGACGCGCTTGAGCACCGCGCCGCCGACCACCATGCCGAGGCGCTCGCCCTGCAGGCCGAACCGGCTCACCAATCCGTCCAACGCGGCGGTGAACATGTCCTGGTTCGAGGCGTGGGCATAGGCCTTGTCGGAGCGGGCGAACGGAATCCGGTTGCCGCCCACGATCGCAACCGGGCGTGGGCCCTTCTTGGCCGTGCTCTTCGCTGAACGGGCTTTGGTTGTCACTCGAGTCTCCAAGGTCTCGTCGGGTGCCCGGTGGGCCGTTCGGCGCGGACGTGTCCGCGCAGATCGACGCCCCGTCGCGGTTGGTTTACTTTAAACTTACTCTGGAGTAAGTTTATTGTCGACACCGTACCCGGCAAGTCTGCGTAAATTCGCGCCGGGGCAGCTAGTGAGCGAACAGACCATTCGGCAGCAGAGCCACCGGCGGGCCGAAACCACGACACACGAGACACAGAAAAGGGAGAAACAGTGGCAGCAAGCAAGAGCAAGGGTGCTCCCAACCTCTACGGATCGTTCGTACACTCCGCTCCCGGCCAGTTCCTGGCGAGCAAGTTGGGCCTGCCGCAGCCGGAGAACCTGCGCCGTTACCAGGCCGGTGAGCCGCCGCTGCCCGGTCCGGTACTGCTCGGCGGCAAGGGCCGCGTCGCCGAACCCGTTCGCACCCTGCTGTCGGACTACACCTTCGCCGACGCGCCCGCGTCGGGTCAGAAGTACGGAGCGCTGGTGTTCGACGCGACCGGCATCGGCACGGTCGAGGATCTCGCACAGCTTTTCGAATTCTTCCAGCCCGCCATGCGCAGCATCGCGGCGTCCGGTCGCGTCATCGTCATCGGTACCACCCCCGAGCTGACCGCGGGCGTCGACGAGCAGATCGCCCAGCGCGCGCTCGAGGGCTTCACCCGCAGCGTGGCCAAGGAACTGCTGCGCGGCGCCACCGCCCAGCTGGTCTACCTGCACCCGGAGGCCTCCGCCACCGCCTCCGGTCTGGAATCCACGCTGCGCTTCCTGCTTTCGGCCAAATCGGCATTCGTCGACGGTCAGGTCATCCGGGTCGGCAAGGCCGACGCGGTGGCCCCGGCCGCCTGGGATAAGCCGCTCGATGGCAAGGTCGCCGTGGTCACCGGCGCCGCGCGCGGCATCGGCGCGACCATCGCCGAGGTATTCGCCCGCGATGGCGCCACCGTGATCGTCGCCGATATCCCGGCCGCCGGTGAGGCCCTTTCGGCCACCGCGAACAAGGTCGGCGGGACCGCGCTCGCGCTCGACGTGACCGCGTCGGACGCCGCCGAGAAGCTGGCGGAATTCGCCACCGAGCGCTTCGGCGGCATCGACATCATCGTGCACAACGCCGGCATCACCCGCGACAAGCTGCTCGCCAATATGGACGAGGGCCGGTGGAAATCGGTCATCAACGTGAATCTCGCCGCACCGCACCGCATTACCGAGGGGCTGGTGGCGCGTGGCGCCCTGAAGGAGGGCGGCCGAGTAATCGACGTGTCTTCCATCGCTGGCATCGCGGGCAACCGCGGCCAGACCAACTACGGCACCTCCAAGGCCGGTGTCATCGGTATGGTCGACGCCGAGGCGCCGAAGCTGGCCGAGAAGGGCATCACCATCAACGCCGTCGCGCCCGGTTTCATCGAAACCGCCATGACCGCGGCCATTCCGCTGGCCACCCGCGAGGCGGGTCGGCTGATGAGCTCACTGCTGCAGGGCGGACAGACCGTCGACGTCGCCGAGACCATCGCCTACTTCGCCAGCCCGGCGTCGAATGCGGTGAGCGGCAATGTGGTTCGGGTCTGCGGTCAGAGCCTGATCGGCGCATGATGACCGAGACGATCACGCTCACCGAACCTCCCAAGAACAGCAGCCTTTTCGTCAAGGCCGCGCTCGGTGCGGTGCCGGTGCCACTGATCTCGGCACGCAAATCGACGCTGCCCGACCGCATCGTGCGGCTGGCGGGACTGCGCGTTGATCCGGATCACCTGGCCGCGTACTGCCGGGCGACCGGACTGCGGTTCGGCGACTCGCTGCCGCTGACGTACCCGTTCATCCTCAGCTTCCCGCTGGCGATGCAACTCGTTGTGGCACGCGACTTTCCGTTCGTCGCGGTAGGTGCGGTGCACGCGCAGAATCTGATCGAGCGCAGTCGCGAGATCTCGGTGAGCGAGCCGCTGGACTTCACCACGCATATCGAGAATCTGCGCGAGCACCCGAAGGGGCTGCTGGTGGATGCGATCACCGAGGTGAACGTCGGCCGGGAGCTGGTGTGGCGTCAGGTCACCACCTTCCTGCACCAACAGCGCACCTCGCTTTCGGGTGAGCCGAAGGGTGAGCCGAAGCCGGAAGAGGTGCCGCCGCCGCCGATGCGGACCGTTCGGGTGGATCAGAAGACGATCACCCGGTACGCGGCCGCCTCCGGGGACCACAACCCGATCCACACTTCGGCATTGGGCGCCAAGGCATTCGGCTTCCCGAAAGCGATCGCGCACGGCATGTGGTCGGCCGCGAACATCCTCTCGAATGTCGAAGGGCGGATTCCGGAAAAGGCGAGCTACGCGGTCAAGTTCGGCAAGCCGATTCTGCTGCCGTCCACCGTGAACGTCTACGCCGACCAAGTCGAGGGCGGTTGGGACCTGGCGTTGCTGCACCCGAAAAAGGGCTACCCGCATCTGACGGCCACCCTGCGCTGAGTTCGCCCGAAGCCGCACCCCGTACGGGGTGCGGCTTCGCCGTTTCCAGCCGCACCCGCGCGGGCCGGCCCGCTGCCGCGCGTGAATTCGCCTTCTGCGCAGCGAATGCCGGGTAAATCAGTGCGCGACGCGACAGAACATGCGCGGTAGGAACGGCGCAGCTCGCCGCGCCGATTCAGCTGCGGCACACGAATCCCGGCGAATCGTAGGACAGATCGGTGCGTGGCGGGTCGGAGTCGAGCGCGCGGGTCAGCAGTCGCAGCCGCAACCGTCGCAGCAGCCGTCGCAGTCACAGCAGTTGCTGCAGCAGTCGCAGCCATCGCAGCAATCGCCGCAGTCGCAGTTCTTGATCCAGGCGTCCTTGCGTTTGCCGCTGCATGGGTTGGTGTGGTCGGCGCAGCAGGCGTAGCCGGTGCAGTAGACGCCGAGAACCAATGCCAGCGCCTGGCCGACCCCTGGGCGGCGCGGCGGTTTCTCGAATCCGGTTCCCGGTGGCGTCGGGTACTGCATGGTCGGGGTGTGCCGGGATGCGCGGCAGGCGTGGGCGGCTGCGCCGAGGCCGCCGCCGACTCTGCGCACCACGGAGTGCAGTGGGTCGAGCAGCATCCAGCGAATGGCGGGGACCTGGTCCAGTTTCGCCTCCGCAACCGCTCGGCGCAGCCGCGAATTCGATTGCCGCAGCAGATCGTAGGCCTCGGGCATGGTGGTTCCGGTAGCCGCGAGCGGATTGAAGCGGCCGCGGGTCCGGTCGTCGTCGAAGTCCTCGACGGCATCGGCGAGATGCGCGATCCGTCCGAAATGCCTGCCCGCCTCGCGCAGAGCGGCGATGTTGTCCGGCCGGTCGGCCAGAACCGCGGTGTGCGCGAAGAATTCCGCCGCGCAGAGTTGCGTCGGCGCGGTCAACTCGTCGAGAGTGATGGTGCGAGCCGCATCTTCCGATGTTTCGGGCCTGCCGCTGGGCAATCCGCGCGCCGAAAGTCCCGAGCCATCGGCACCGGCCAAGGCAAGGGCTTCCAGGTGCGGCTGCGAGTTGATCGCGGCGACAAGCGGTTCCACATCGAGGCCGATCAGCGTTGCCTGTGATCGCGCGCGGTCCGCCCAGCGGGTCGACACCTTCGTCATCGGGCGGCCGGTGAGCACGGAGCCGTCACCGTCGTAGACGTGATCGCGAATCTTGGCCGAGCCCAACAAGAGTGACGCGGTGGCCGCCAGCAGTACGCCCGGCGCATCCGCACTCGCCACCTCGGCTCGACGCATCCCCCGCAGTGCGCACGGCCCCGCCGTGGTCCGCCCCGCCGTACCGGGCAGCTGCGCCTCGGTCAGCACGCTCAGGACGATCGCATCAGTATTGGTCGCCGCCCGCGCCAACTGCCCGTGCCCGTCCCGCAACCCCAAACACAGCCCACACATATGTGCACGCCACTGCCCCGCATCGATCCCGTATTTCTCGGCCCCATGCGAACACGGCCGCAACATCCCGAACAATTCCGCCCCGTTCCCCGACCCAACTGCGCCGGTCCACTCTTTTGATCTCCCGCACTCTGGCAGCCCGTTAACACCGCCGCAAGCCAGTCCTGCCCCGCGGCGCACGGGTTGCCCGCCGCGCACGAATCAGCGTGCGAACACACACGCAGGAGAAGACTCGAGCGCGGGACCGAACTGACGGCCGCGGCGGGTCCGGCGCTACTCCGCCTTTTTGCGGCCTGCGAGGCCGCGCCAGGCGAGGTCGTCCAGCAGGTCGACTGCCTCGGCGACTTCGATGCGGCCACTGGCCACGCGGTCGGCAATGGCTTCGCCCGCGCCGATGACGGCCACGGCGACAATGTCGAAGTTGGTGCCGGGTTCGGCGTGTTTGGCGCTGGATTCGAGGAGTTTGGCAGTCAGTTCGATGACGCGTTCCCGGGCGTTCTCGATTTCCGAGGCGAAGGCCTGCTGACCGATCGCCTGGCGGTAGAGCACCTGCCAGGAGTTGCGGTTGCGGTCGACGAATCCGAGGAAACCCTCGAGTGCCGTGCGGAGCTGATCGTGCGGGGACAGTTGCGGATTGCCCGCCGGGGCCACCGATTCGATGAAGCGCAACCCCTCGCGCTGGATGCAGGCGCGGAACAATTCATCCTTGGAGCCGTAGTAGAGATACAGCATGGGCTTGGAGATCTTCGCCTCGGCGGCGATCGCGTCCATCGAGGTGTCGTGGAACCCCTTACGCGAGAAGACCTCGACCGCGGCATCGAGCATCTGCTGCTCACGAACCGCACGAGGAAGTCGCTTCGTTCCGCCCGCCATCACTCTCCTACCACATGGTGAAGCTCTTATATTACTCCAAGGTAAGTTCGGTGGGTCGGATTGCGCGTTCGTAAGTTCGGCGAACTATCGGCACTCGGCTCCCATCCCTCGGACCGCGATGTCCTTGGATTCGCGGGCAACACTGTTCAGCTGTCCAGCAGAGCGATATTACGGCTGTCCAGCGACAAGGCGGCTGTACAACATACGACACCCGTAGCGACCGCTTGCAGGTCGCTCGAACGGGTCGGCACTCAGCAGGACGGCAGCGCGCCCTTGAATCGAGCCATTCGCAGCACCGATGCGTCGACCCGCTCTGCGGACAGGCGGCCACTCGAAACTGCCTGCTCGAGCCGATCCAGCACCTGCGGCACCGCATCGGTGGTGATCCACAGGGCATTGTCGGCACCGGCGACCAGCGCCGCCTCGACCGCGTCCTCGATGCTCATCCGGCTGGTGATCGCGGCCATGCCGCCGAGGTCATCGGTGAAGATCGGACCCTGGAACGGGGCCGCACCGTAGCCGGTCCCATCGCGCAGCAGCGACATGGCCTCCGGGCTGATGCTGGCGGGGACATCAGGAGTGGTCAGGCCGGGTACGTCGAGGTGGCCGACCATGACGGCGGCACCGGAGCCGATCAGATTGCGGAACGGCACCAGGTCGACCGTCTGCAGCTGCGACAGCGGCGGGGTACGGACGGCGCCGGTATGCGAATCGCCCGATCCGGAACCGTGGCCAGGGAAGTGCTTCATCACCGTGCCGACGCCGACCTCGTTCATGGCGCGGATGTAGGCGTCGGCGTATTCGGTGACCACCGCGGGATCGTCGGAGAAGGACCGGTCGCCGATGACGGAGTCGTCGGGCTGGCTGCTCACATCGACGTCCGGGGCGAAGTCCACCGTGACGCCCAGATCCTTGAGGGCGCGCCCCCGGGTCACGGTGGCGTCGTGGAACTGCTGGGCGGTCATGGTCTGAGCGGTCACCCTGGCCGACGGGACCGCGCCGATCAGATCCTTGACCCGGGAGACCCGGCCGCCCTCCTCATCGATGGTCACCAGCAGCGGTATCTCGGCCGCGTCCTTGACCTGCTTGATCAGGCCATCGGCCAGCAGCGACCGATCGGTCCAGCCGCCGACGAAGATGCCGCCGACCTGCGAATTGCGCACCACATTCGTGGCGTCGTCGGCACCTGTGACACCGACGGTCAGCAGCTGGGCGAGTTTCTCTCGGGTGGTGAGCTTGGCGAGAAAGTCCGCTCCGCAGTCGCGTCTGGCGACGGTGGTGGCGGGAGCCAAACCGGTCGTAGCGTCGTGCGTCGAGGCGGGCGACGGCGCGGAGCCGGAGTCACCGTTCGAGCAGGCCGTCGCGACGGCGGCGAGAATTGCGAGCAGGACGATAGGCGTCTTCCGCATAACACTCACGGTAATCCGCGCGCTCCGGCGGGTTCGACTCAGGTCCGACTAGCGGCCAAGCGCTGCGTCCGGCGAGCCAGGTCGGAGATTCGGCTGCCGTCTTGGCCGAAGACCGCGCTGTGCAGTCTGTCGTGGAACGGGTCGGTCCAGTGGGCCGGGATCCCGCCTCCACCGACCCGGATTCCGGCGACCGAACCCGCCGTCGCGCCATTGGAGTCGGTATCGCAACCACCTTGTACGGTGAGCGCGATGGTGCGGGTGAAATCGCCAGCGCCCCAGAGCAAACCGGCGGTGACGAGGCAGGCGTTCGGAATGGCGTGCACCCAGTTGTAGTGGTCGTGGCGGCGGTGAATGGCTTCGACGGCCTGCTCCCACGGCATGGCGCTGTCATGGTCCGCGATCACTTCGGCGACCGCGGCGTACAACCTCGAACGGTGCGGAATGCATTGTTGGGCAATGGAAACCGCATCCACTATGCCATCGGCGGTGAAGGCGGCGGCGACCAGCGCGGCAGCCCACATCGCCGCATACATACCGTTGCCGATATGTGAGAGCCCGGCATCGCGCGCCGCGAGTTCGGCGGCACGTACCGGATTACCCGGGTTGACGTAACCGTAGATATCCGCGCGAATCATCGCACCGATCCACTCGCGGTACGGATTTCGATACCCGGCCACCTGCGGTGGTTTCCGACCGGCGATCAGATTGCGGTAGGCGACCCGCTCCGCGGTATAGGTCTGCAGAAATGGCAGATGTGTCAACCAGGCATCCGCGACATCGGATTGTGTGAAATTCGTTCCGCACGTTTCCAATAGGCGCAGGCCCAGGACGGTGTAATCGACATCGTCATCGCGCGGCGCGCCATCGATGCGCCCCTGCACCGACACCGGCCAGGTCGGATTCAACGGATATTCCGGCGACGGCGGCAATAATGCGGGCACATAGTCGGTCAGCGGATAGGCACCGGCCCGCTCGAGGTAGGCACGGATTCGCGCGGGCGTCCAAACGAATCCGTTTTCCAGCGGCTTACCGAGTGTGCAGCCCACGCAGCGCCCGAGCCAACCACCATGGATCCGCTCGAACAGCTCGGGTATCGGCGCGACCGGCCGCATGGCGCATGGCGGTGCCGCGGTTTCTGATTCGTCATAACCCCAGTCGGGATCGCGTTCGGCGCCCTCGAGTCGCTCGAGAACCGCCCAGCATTCGGTCGGTTCGACCGGATCGGCGGCAATCAGCGCGCGCACCTCGGACTCGAACTCGGCTACCGGATAGCCCGATTCGAGCCGCTGCCGCCATTCATAGAACAGCAGCGTCCGCGGGTCGATCTCGTGCCTGCCGAAGAACAACAGTTCGTTCGCATCGGGCATATCCGCTCCTGGTCCGTATCGCCCGGTCGGTTTTCCGCTGTTCAATCCTTTCCCGCAGCAGATTATCCGCGCGCGGCAATACCTCGGGACGGAGTTGTCCGGAGTAATGTTGTGACGTAGCCAAATGACTCCCAACTGGAGGTCATCGTGCCGTGCGATCTCATGCTCATCGCCTATGACGGTTCCGAAAATGCCAAGCGGGCCATCGAATATGCCGGTCGGTTCCTCGCGGCGAACCGAGCGGTGGTGCTCACCGCCTGGGAACCGATGGTGCGCCAGGCCGCTCGGCTGTCCGGACTCTCCGGTGTGATGCAGCCGGAATGGGTGCCCGACGAAGAGATCGAGGATGTCGCCTATGTCGACGCCCGCAATATCAATATCGAGGGCGTCCGCCTGGCCAAACTCGCCGGTCTGAATGCCGAGGCACGCACCGCGGAATGCACGACGACGATCTGGAACGCCATCGTCGAAACCGCCGACGACTTGGACGTCGACATCATCGTGGCGGGTACGCGCGGCGCCACCGGTATTCGAGCGCTGATGCACAGCAGCGTCGCCGACGCCGTACTCAAACATTGCCACCGTCCGGTGCTCATGGTGCCGCCGGGCAGGGAACCGCGTCGCTGAGATTTGGATCGCTCGGGTGGCTCTGCTCCGGGTTTGCGGGGTTAGGGTCGAGGGATCATGAACGGTTTCTTGCTCGCCCAGCCCGGTGGGGTGGTCCGCGCGTCGGGGACCCGGGTCGCCTTCGACGAGGCGGCACGGGCGGTGGCGGCGCTGCGGGACGGATCCGCCGAACTGATCGTCGGGGCCCTGCCGTTCGATCCGCGGAATCCGGCCGCGCTGAGCGTGCCCGAACAGGCACAACATACGGTCGGGCCATGGCGGCCCGCGGCGCTGCCGGACTTGCCCGCCGTTCGGGTCATTGCCGAAATACCCAGTCCGGCAGAGCATGTCGCGCGGGTGACGAAACTGGTCGAGCAGCTGAACGATCCGGCGCAGCCGTTGCGCAAGGTCGTGGCCGCTCGATCGGTGCTGGTCGAAGCCGATAGCGCGCTGGACCCGGAGTTGGTCGCGGGACATCTGTTGACCAGGCATCCGCATGCGAATGTTTTCGCGGTCGATCTGACGGCCGCGGGGCGGCCGGGTGTGACGCTGGTCGGCGCCACCCCGGAGGTACTGGTCGCGCGGCACGGCGCGACCGTCACGCTGCATCCGCTCGCGGGTACGCTGCCGCGCCTCGCCGATCCGGACGCCGATGCCGCACAAGCGCGAGATTTGTTGGCCAGCACCAAGAATCGTGACGAGCATGCGTTCGTCATCGACTGGATCCGCGAAGTGCTCGCACCGGTGTGCGCGGAACTCAGCATTCCGGACGGTCCGCAGCTGATCAGTACGCACGAGGTCTGGCATCTGGCCACCCCGATCACCGGCCGCCTGCGCGATCCCGCGACGACCGCGCTCGACCTGGCGATCCGACTGCACCCGACCCCGGCGGTCGGTGGCACACCGACCGATCTCGCCCTCGACACGATCGCGCACAGAGAAGAGGAACGCGGCTTCTACGGCGGCGCGGTCGGCTGGTGCGATGCGCACGGCGACGGCGAATGGGTGGTCGCCATCCGCAGCGCGGAAATCACCGCCGACGGGCGCGCGATCCGCGCCTTCGCGGGCGGCGGCATCGTAGCCGCCTCCGATCCGCAGGCCGAATTGGACGAGACCACCGCCAAGCTGCGCACCCTGCTCGGCAGTTTGCACTGCGCCGTCCCGAGCTGAGCGACCCCCTGCCCGCAATTCGGTTTCGCTATCGGTGGCCTGAACGTAGGTGATCGCGCGCGGCCCTGCTAGGTTGGCCCAGAATGTGCCTGCATCGATGTATTGGAGTGCCGCGATGAAGTTTGCTGTCCCTGGTGTTGCGAGTGCGGTCGCCGGCGCCGTGTTGGGCGTGATCGCGGTGTTCGTCATCACGATGGCAGTGCAGCAGAACACGCGGCCGGATATCGAGCGCAGCGACTCCACCTCCTCGCTACTCAACAACGTTGAGTACGGCAGCCGCTGACCCGCGACGAGGCGAGCGCCGCCCGCGGGGGCGGTAGCGCAGCGTGACGACGGAGCGGCCTCGGAGAACCGCCAATCCACCGCAGAATCGGGCTTCCCCTGCCGGCCCGCTCGGTACCTCCGATGCGGCGCACGACCGCGCCGCGCTGGGCCGCGGCTGGTTCGTCGGGACCGTGGTCGCGGCGTTCCTACTCACCTTCCTCCAGGCGCCCGGCCTGACGGTCGCCGACACCAAATACGACTTAGCGCAGAACCCGCTGGGTTTCCTCGAACGCGCCGCCCATCTGTGGAGCAGTCAGGCCCCGATGGGGCAGGTGCAGAACCAGGCCTACGGGTACTTCTTTCCGCACGGCGCGTTCTTCTCGGCCGGACATGTGCTCGGGCTGCCCGCATGGGTGACACAGCGGATCTGGTGGGCATTGCTGCTGCTCGCCGGGTTCTGGGGCATCGTCCGGCTGTGTGAAACGCTCGGCATCGGGTCGCGCGGGTCCAGGATCGTGGCAGCGACCGCGTTCGCGCTATCACCGCGCGTGCTGACCACGCTGGGTTCGATCTCCTCGGAAACGCTGCCGATGGTCCTCGCGCCGTGGGTGCTGCTCGCGCCCGCCGCACTGGGCACCGCCTATCGCAATCGACGCGGCGGTGCGGCCTCGCCCGCCGGTAGTGCGCTGGCACTGGCGCTGATGGGTGCGGTCAACGCGGTGGCGACGGTCGCGGCATTTCTGCCCGCGCTGTTGTGGTGGGCGTCGTATCGGCCGAACCGGCGCTGGTGGCGGTTCACCCGAACCTGGATTCCACTGCTGGTACTGGCCACCTTCTGGTGGGCGGTGCCGTTGCTGCTGCTCGGCAAGGTGAGTCCGCCGTTCCTGGACTACATCGAATCCTCGGGGGTGACCACACAGTGGGCGTCGCTGGGTGAGGTGCTGCGCGGCACCGACAGTTGGACACCGTTCGTCTCGCCGGAGCGGATCGCGGGCGCGGTCCTGGTGACCCAACCTTCGGCGGTGCTGGCCACCGGACTGCTCGCGGCGGCGGGTATGGCCGGATTGGCCATGCGGTCCATGCCTTATCGCGGGCGACTCACGCTGATCCTGCTGGTCGGACTGGTCGGGATCTGTGCCGGATTCGTCGGTGAACTGAGCGGGCCGTTCGCGGATTCGGTGCGCGTATTCCTGGATGCCGGGGGCGCGCCGCTGCGCAATGTGCACAAGCTGGAACCGCTGATCCGAATTCCGCTGGTACTCGGCCTCGCACACCTATTGCGCAAGGTGGCGTTGCCCGCATCCGTCCCGATGCCGGTATGGCGCAATGCCTTCGCACATCCCGAACGCGATAAGTCGGTCGCGGTCGCCGCCCTGATCCTCACCGCGCTCGCGCTGTCCACCTCATTGGCCTGGACCACGAAGCTCGCGCCGCGCGGCGCCTACGACGAGGTGCCAGGGTACTGGAAGCAGACGGCGCAGTGGTTGTCCCACAATGCCGCCGACACCCGAGCGCTGGTTGTGCCCGGCGCCCCCTTCGGCAGTCAGGTGTGGGGACTCACCCGCGACGAGCCGCTGCAGGCGCTCGCGAGTACGCCGTGGGCGATTCGCGATGCGGTCCCGCTGAATCCGCCGGGCACCATCCGGGCCATGGATTCGGTGCAGCGGTTGATCGCCGACGGCAGACCGTCGACTGGTCTCGCCGCGACGCTGGCCGAACAGGGCATCGGAATTCTGGTATTGCGCAACGATCTCGATCCGGAGACATCGCGTTCGACCCGGCCGATGCTGGCACATCAGGCGATCGACGGGTCACCGGGATTGCACAAGGTCGCCGAATTCGGCAACCCGATCCAGACTGCCGTTATGTCCGACGGTCTGGTCGCCGATGGTGATCTGCGGCCGGCGTATCCGGCGGTCGAGATCTATCGGGTCGAGGCGAAGTCCGCCGGGACCCCCATCGAAATTCGCAGCGGCACCGGAGCACCGTCATCGTTCCCAGGTGCCTATGCGGTGCCCATGGCATCGGTCGGCACGGTTCAGGGCGGGCCCGAGGTGCTCGAACGGTTGCGCCGCGATGCCACTACCGCACCGATGCTTCTCGCCGCCGATGCGGCGGCGGCCGGACTGCCGATCGGGCCGTTGACCGTGACGGATACGCCGATGGACCGAGAGGCCGATTTCGGTCGGGTGGACAATCACAATTCGGCGTTGCGCGCGCCCGACGATGCGCGCCGCACGCACAATCTGGTGCCCGACTATCCGGTGCCCGGCGCGGAGTTGGTGCGCGGGGAATGGTCGGGGGCGACGGTCACCGCATCGAGTTCCGCCGCCGACGCGACGCAGTTGGGTGGATCCGCACCCGGCAGTTCGACCGCCGCCGTCGTGGATGGTGATCCGTCGACCGCATGGATCAGCAATGGCGCCGAACACGCACTGGGACAATGGCTTCGGCTCGATCTCGACCAGCCGATCAGTTCCGGCCTGCTGCAGTTGACCACCAGTGCGGCTGCCATCGGCGATCCGGTGAAATGGGTCGAGGTGCGGACCGCGAACGGGAGTGTGTCCGCGCGGATTCCCGAACCCGGTAAGCCGGTATCGATTTCGTTGCCCGCGGGCAAAACCGACTGGCTCACCATCACCGCCATCCGCACCGAGGACGGAACGCGCGGTGGACAATTCGGGATCAGCGAGCTGACGCTGAACGACTACACCGACCGCGCCGCACCCGTGCGGGTCGATATTCGGCACCGGACCGTGCTGCCGCCCACCTCGGCGGGCGCACAGGTGCGGGCCTGGGATCTCGGTCAGGAATTCCCGGGGCGTAGTGCGTGCTTCGATGCGCCGGACCGGGTGCGGTGCAGTAAGGGACTCGCCCTGGCACCGGAAGAACCCGGCACATTCGAGCGCACGCTTTCGGTGCCGGAGCCGATGACGGTGACGCCGCAGTTGACCGTGCGAACTCGGCAGGGTCCGACGCTGGAGGCGCTGCTCACCGACCACACCCATCCCGTCGCCCGGGGTAAGGCCGATGTCGGCGACCTGCGTGGTTCCGCCTTCGCGGCGACCGATGGGGATCCGCGGACGAGTTGGACCGCGCCGGAGGATTCGGTACGAAATCTGGCGGGCGGCAAACCGACACTCACCCTGGAATTGCCCGAACCGGCACTGGTGACGGGTCTCGATGTGACACCGTCGCTCGGTGGGCTGCCCGCCGCCCCCGTATCGGTGGCGGTAAATCTCGGCAACGGCCCACAGGTCCGCGAACTCGAACCGGGTGAATCGACCCGAATCTCCTTGCAGCCCACCGTGACCGATCGCATCGAACTGAGCATCCAGACCTGGAAGCCGGTACTCGACCGCACCGCCCTCGGTTACGCCCAGGCACAGCCGCCCGGTCTCGCCGAGGTGTCGGTGCTCGGTCCGGATTACCCCGCGCCCGCCGCACCGGATCGGCTGATCACCGTCCCGTGCGCGCAAGGGCCGACGATCGCGCTCGGTGGACGGTTCGTACATACCTCTGTCACGGCGACTGCTGATGAATTGCGTTCTGGTGCACCGGTTCCCGCTCGCGTGTGTGCGGATTCGGAACCTCCTCCCGAATCGGTCCATGGCGAGGATGCGGGCCGCCCCGGTTCGGCCGACACCGCCGAAACCACCGACACGATCGCGGTGGCCGCGGGCCGTGCGGACGTGACGGTCGCACCGACGGATCTGTTCTTCGTCGACCGGCTTCGCCTGAACCGCACCGGTTTCGACCCCGCCACGGCGACGCCCACGACGAGATCGGGGCAGCTCGTTGTTCTGCCGCTCAGCACCAATGTCGGTTGGCAGGCACGCACGGCTGACGGCAAAGCACTCGAGCCGGTCGTGGTCAACGGTTGGCAGCAAGGCTGGCTGCTCCCGGACAACTACGCCGCCGGATCGAATCCCATCACCGTCTCATTCCCCATCGACCGCTGGTACCGCCTCAGCATCTTCGGCGGTCTGCTCCTGCTGCTCCCGTTGGCCCTACTGGCCATCCCGCGCAAGCGCCGGATCCCGGCAGCCGGTGGCCCGAAGCCGAATTCACGCGTGAGTGCGGATGCCGGTGGAAATGCGACCGGTCCGCACAGCCCTGCCGCCACCGAGGCGAACACACCCGACGCCAACGCACGCGCCGACGCCGATATGAATCCAGCCTCCGCCAACGCACCCGATGCCGATGCTGATGTGCATGCAGCCGATCGAACCATCGAAGGCGATTCGCCCCCGACCACCTGGGGCAATCGCATTCTCGGCGCACTCGGAATCACCGCTGTCGCAACAGTAATCGCCGGACCGGTCGGCACGGCACTGACCATAGTCATACTCGCCGCCACCAGGTTCTCCGCATGGATGACACCGAAAGTCCTCGCCGCCATTGCGGGCCTTGGCACCGCGACCGCAGCGGCGGCCCTGTCCACCGGACCATGGCGCGCCGCAGGCGGATACGTGGGCGGCTCGCTGTGGGTGCAACTGCCCGCACTACTCGCCGTAATCGCCGTCGGCATTGCCGCGCTGCCCGCGCGACACGAACATCGTTGAGGGATTCAGCCGATTGCTAGCCTCGATCAGATGACGGACTGCGCGGAGTGCGGATTCGACTACGACCCGGAGTTGGTTCCCGAGGTGTCGGCGCTGACCAGGGTGCACGCGGCGGAGTACGCGGCACTGCTAGACGGTGATATCCGGGTGCTGCGGCAGCGGAGGGCGCCGGAGGTGTGGTCACCATTGGAATATGCCTGCCATGTGCGGGATGTCCTGCTCGCACAACGGGAACGCGTACTGCTTGCCCGCCGGGTCGATAGACCCGAGCCGGAGCCCATGGGTCGCGATGAGCGGGTCGAGCACGACGGCTATGCCGATCAGCAACCGTCGGATGTGGCCAGGCAGCTCGAGGATGCGGCAATGCTGTTCGCCAACGTCCTCGACCGGCTGACACCTTCGGCCTGGGACCGGGAGCTCATTTTCACCTACCCGCAGCGACAGGAACGCACACTGCGCTGGCTGGCTCTGCACACGCTGCACGAGTTGCGGCACCATCTGGTCGACATCCGCCGCCAGCTCGATGGCTGATCAGTGCCACAACCCGCAAGATCTCGCGCAGGAGTCGCTGATCTTGCGGTCCGCATTCGAGCGCTCACAGTCACCGGGCGTGAGCAACGCACTTGCCGCGGCCCGAACCCGCTCAGCCAACCGTATCGTCGCGCGCTTGCGTCACGGCCGTGGCCGAGCGCGCGGCCTTCGCACGATCCCGATCACGCGCGAACCGGCGCGCCGGTTCCTCGATGAGTGCATAGCTGGCCGCGGCGATCGGCAGGGTGATCGCGATCGTCAGGATGAGCACCCTGCCGAAGTTGCCACTGAAGGGAAGGATTCCGAAGATCGGGAACACCACGGAAAGCACCGCGAGATGCCAGAGGAAGATGCCGTAGGACCAGCGGCCGATCATCGCGGCGAGCCCGGATTCCAACCAGCGATGTGGACGGGCGCCGGGCGGACGCAGCACCAGCGGAGCGAGCAGCGCGAAGCCGATGACCGCGCCGAATCCCATCTTCGCCACGTACTGCCAGGGCTCGGCCCGCGTCAGACCGGCGGGGCCGCCCAGGTCCGTGGCGGACATCAGGAAGGCGATCAGGGCGATACTCCACATCACCGGCTGATTCGCGAGCACCCGAAGCCGTGGCGATAGCCGATCGCTATTGTCAACGAGCTCGGCGAGCAACATGCCGCCCGCGAACCACGGCAGATAGCCCGGCAGCCAATTGTCGGCGTGAATGGCGTCGGGAGTCGGCACCGGTAGGAAATTCCAGCCCAGACTCACCACCGCGAGGGCGAGGATCGCGGGAATTCGCCAGCGCGCGGCATCGCCACGCAGCCGCACCGTCGCGAAGGCCAAGAGCGGCAGCACGACATAGAACGCCACCTCGACGGACAGACTCCACATCTGAGTGAGCCCATCGGTGAGCGTGAGCGGCACGAACACCTGCGTCAATGCCAGATTCGAGACCCATACCCGCAGGCCCGCGGTATCGGCGGCGGCCGGCACCAGGATCAGCACCGCGGCAACCACCGCCCAATACGCGGGCAGAATGCGCGCCGCCCGATGCCGGAAGTAATGGCCGACCGGCGGCGCGGTGCCCAGTCCGCGCGCCACCGCCGCATGCGGACGCCAGAGCAGGAAGCCGGACAGTGCGAAGAACACCGCGACCGCCATATCGAACCGTTCCCAAATCCGACCGAGCACCGGCGTATTCGCGGCACCGGTCTGGAATGCGACATGGGTCAGCAGCACACCGAGTGCGGCCATGCCGCGCATACCTTCGAGGGCGGGCACGAAACCGCGCGTACGCATGGCGGCGTCGGTGGTCGGCGCGGGCAGGGTAGCGGTCATCGAACTCCAGTCTGCCGGCCCTTTCGAGCGACCTGCAAGCAGTCGCTACGAATATCGCCCTACCAGCTGGTAACCCGACGTTTCAGATTTCGCGCTAGACTCGGGCGATTTCTGGGTCGAATCCGGCCTCGGCACCGCATGGTACGACATCGGGCTGTTAGTGTCGGGGCTCACGAGTGCCGCGGTGCGCCCGCAGTACTCGCCGTACAGACCTGTGTTCTACGACGAGGAGAGTTTGCATGGCACTGAGTGCCGGAACCAGAAGGACGGTGGCCTGCCTGCTCGTGGGTCTCGGCGCGTTGCTGATCGTCGCCGCGGTGATGATCCCGACCTACACCGTCAGCAAACTGGCCAAAACTCCACTCGACCTCGAGATCACAACCATCGCGACGAACCAGTCGGGCGAGGACAGCCTGGTCCTGGACTCCAAGTCGCTCACCGCACCGGAGGGCGCGGCCAAGATCGACACCAATGTGCCGCTGATCTCGCAGCGGTTCACCACCGTCGAGGAGCCCTCCGACGCCACCGAGATGACCCTCCAGGCCGGTCAGACCCTGCGTCGCATCGACAAGCAGGGCGACACCGGCCTACTCAGCGCCACCGTGGACCGGGTCACCATCGACCGCAAGTCCGGCGAGCCCGTGGCCAAGGACCCCAACGGCTCCATCGCCGTCACGGTGAACAAGGACATGGAGAGCATTGCCGACCCGGTCCAGCACACCGGTCTGCAGTACCGCTTCCCGATCGGCACCGAGAAGAAGACCTACCCGTACTTCGATATCAATGCGCGTAAGACCTTCGATGCCAACTTCATCGAAGAGACCGAAATCAACGATATGAAGGTCTACCACTTCCAGATGACGGTCCCGGTGACCAACTTGTGGGACGTGATCCAGTCGCCGTCCAACAAGCTGAGCCTGCCCGCCGCCAAGTGGGGCCTCGAGGGCGACGAGCCGGTCACCATGAGCCGCTTCTACACCGACACCCGCGACCTGTGGGTCGAACCGCAGACCGGCACGGTGATCAAGGGTGGCGAGCAGATCCACCTCTACTACGCGCGCAGCGGTGACCACCCCGATGTCACCGCGCTGAAGTCGCACCTCGTCTTCGACGAGAACACCATCGAATCGCAGATCTCGGTGGCCAAGGAGAACATCGACAAGCTGTCGCTGTACGGCCGGATCATGCCGATCGTGCTCGGCGTGCTCGGTGTGGCCGCAGTGGTCGGCGGTGTGTTCCTCGGGATCCGCGGTGGGTCCGCGCCGGTCGGTGCGGCCCGGCGTGGGCCGGGTCGCGGTGGGGACGACAGTCCGACCGAGCAGATCCGGATCCAGAAGAATCGCTGACAGTTGATCCGATAACTCGGCTCCCCGGCGTTATGTCGGGGAGCCGAGTTCGTTTCGGCGTGGGTCGGTCCGGATGACATGCGACGCTCAGGGCGTGGGCGAACCCTGCGGATAGGCAACGGGATGCGACGGCTGATACAGCAGCATCACTCCCGCACCCGGAATCTTCATATCGACGCAGCGCCCGAAACTCCGCTCGGCGACCGCACCCACGAATTGCGCCCCACGCCCGCCCAATTCCGCCATCGTCTGCTCGATGTCATCGCACATCAACGAAATCTCATGGCGTGGCGGCCCATCCGCGGGATGCACGCCGAGCTCGCTCGGCCCCGTCCCGAAAATGAGCCAGCCGGCGTGGGCATCGACATTCGGCCAGCCGAGAACGTCGCGGAAGAAGGCACGAGCCGCGTCCGGATCCTCCGCGTAGACCAGGGTATGCACGGCGGTGATCATGCTGGTGATGCTAGATGCATGGACGGCGCTGCGATGCGTGTCTTATCGACCGGCACAGGTTATGCCTCGGATAGTGCGTGCTCAGCCGGATGTGCTCGGCGTTTCGGCGGTCCCGGAGCGGTCCGCGGTGCGCAGGACGATCACCGCCACGAACGTGGTGGTAACGGCCGCGACACCGACCGCGGTGGTGATCAGCGCGGGTACCGAGCGGGCGAAGCATGTCATGAGCACCACCTCGACCGCCAAACCGAGCCAGGTCACCGCGGCGAGGGCGGTGCGATCCACCGCGATCGCCGAGAGCAGCGCGCCTTGCAACACCGCGAGTATCGCTCCCTGCAGGGCGAACAACCACAGCAAGCCTTGGATCGGCGCGTAGTCCTGTCCCGCGAACAAAGGCGCGATCGGTGCGGCGAGGGCAGCGCCCAATACCGCCACGATTCCGATGCCGGACAGTACGGCCAGCGCATCCCGGATCGCACGCGCCGAATGTGTCGGCTGCGCCATCCGCGGATACAGCACTACTCCCACAGCCTGCGGCAGCCAGAACGCGATCTTCGCCGCGATCGCACCGAGCGCATACCGGCTCGCATCCGCCTCGTCCAAAACTATTCGCGCGATGATCAGATCCGCGGACGACAACGCCATCAACGCCGCCTGCACCTGCGCCGCCCGCAACACCGGCAACACACCGACGGAAGGCACCGCGATCCCGGGCGGCGGCCCGTCGCCACCCGGTAGCCCTTCCGACCGTTCTGTGACCGGGGAAATCGCGAGGCGAGTTCGCGATGGGGGCGAGCCTGCGGTGGAGCGGGCGTATGCGGCGGCGGCGACGATGCCGAGCGCGGCGGCCCACAGTGCGGGGGCTGTGCCGCCGCCAGCCGCGAGGACTACCAACGCCGGGGCCACGCGCGCGACTCCGGCCGCGCCCAGGACTATGGCCAGGGCGCGGAAGCGCCTGCTGCCCTGCAGAATTCCCTGTTCACCGGATAGCAGGACCAGGGCAGGGGCCGCGCCGAGGGCGGCGGCGCAGGCGAGTACGCCCACATTCAGTACCGCGGTCACCGACGGCACCAGCACCGCGGCCACCACCGCGACGATCACCGCACACCGCCACTGCAATCCGCGCAGTGCCGCCACGCTCGCACCACGCACCAGTTCCCTGGCCACCACGTTCTGCAAGGCCAGCGCGGGCACCGCGCACAACAGCTGCACCGCGAGCAGGCTGGCGAATTCGCTGTATCCGGCGACGCCCAACCACCGGCTGGCCAGCATCTGCAGCAGATATCCCGCCACGTTGGCCGTCATCGCCCCGGCCGTGACCAACGTCAGATCCGCCACGACGGGGAGGCGACGGACTGTGGGCACGCGGCAATCGTCCCACCCCGTCACCACGCGCCCCGCATGCGGCCACCGTCCGCACTGCCATGACCTGCATCACCATTTAGATTACACAACATGTATGCCATGTAATCTAAAAGGATGGCCGCAGCGACCTCGTCCTTGTTCTCTGCTGCTCCGGCGCACCGTGAGCGCCACCGGTCGCCCCGTTCCGCTTCGCACACGCACATCTCCGCGAACAGAGCCCAGCAGCTAGCGGCCCCTGTCCCGCGTCAGCCCGTTACACGACATCTAAAGTGGTAGCCCATGACGTTCACCCGCTCATTCGACGACACTCGGCAGGTGCACATCCGTGCGGCCGGCTGAGGAACTGCGCTATCTCATTCTCGCCATCCAGCGGGAGGGAAACCGGAAGCTGTCATCGGAGCTGCGACCGTTGGGACTGACGCCATCCCAGGCCGAGGTCCTGCGCGTACTTGCCGACCATCAACCGCTGACCTTGGCCGGGCTCGGCGACCTGTTGGTCTGCGAGACCGGCGGCAGCCCGAGCCGACTCGTGGACCGACTCGTCGCCATGGACCTGATCGATAAGCAGACCGGCCCCACCGACCGGCGCCAGATCACCCTCGGCCTCACACCGGCCGGACGCCACCTCGCCGCCGAGGTGGCGCGGGTGGAAGAGCGCCTGTACGGGGCGATCGACATCGCGACCACGGGGCAACCCGTCGACGAGACGCTGCGACTGTTGCGCGGCTTCGCCGCCGACTTCCCCGCGGTGCGAGCGGTCGAACGTCGTGCGGCGCTGCAAGGGCGGCAGTGAATACCCCGTGCGCGGGCCGATCGACCCAGTAACAGGCGGTCGGTACCGGAGCGTGGCGGTTCGCTCGTCGGTACGTAAGGTGCACAGGCGTGAATGGCAGCGGCCTGGCTCGACGCGACAAGTGGGCAAGGTTCGTCCCCGCCGGTTACAGCGGATTGCTGGCCGCGGTGATCGCTGGGCCGCTGTTGGGGCCGGGCTACCTGCTGCTGCGAGATGCGGTGAGCACGCCGCGGTCGTATCTGACGGACTCGGCGCTCGGGCTCGGCGACGCCGCTCCGCGAGCGGTTCCACAGGATGCGATGCTGGCCACGCTGTCGCCGATCGTCGACGGTGGGCTGATCGTCAAGACGATCCTGCTCGTGGCACTGTGGGCGGCCGGGTACGGAGCGGCGGTGCTGGCCAAGGAACTGCTTCGGGTATCGACCGGACCGCAATTGGTCGCTGTGACCGTCGCGCTCTGGAACCCATACGTGGCCGAACGCCTACTCCAAGGGCATTGGAGCCTGTTGACCGGATACGCGGCACTGCCGTGGACCGCGCTGGCCGCCTATCGAATTCGCATCGGGGGGCATGGCGCCGACGCGGTGGCACGCGGTGGCGCGGTCGGTTCCTGGGGTGCCCTGGCCGGATGTTTCGCGGCGGCGGGGCTGACGCCGACCGGCGCGCTGTTGGCGGGCAGCTCCGCGGTGGTGTTGGTCGGGCGCCGAAATGTGCTCGGGGCGCTGGTTCTGCTGTCGGCGGCGTCCGGTCCCTGGTTGGCGGCGGCGGCCTTATCGGGTGCCGGGACCGTGCCTTCCGACCCGACCGGAATCGCCGCCTTCGCCGCCCGCGCCGAACCCGCGCTCGGCACCCTCGGCGCGCTGGCCGGACTCGGTGGAATCTGGAACGCCGATTCGGTCCCCGACTCCCGGACCACACCCCTCGCCCTGATCGCCAGCGCCCTACTGCTTGCCCTCGTGGCCGTTGGCATCCGCAGCACCGCTGGGAAAATCAACAGCGCCCCTTCGGCTGGTGACACCGAACGCGCCGCCGTGCGAGTTCGCCGCGGGCTGCTGGTATTGGCGGCTTGCGCTGTCGTGCTGCCCGCGTTGGGGGCGACGTCGTGGGGTATGAGCGGCATGGAGTGGCTTGTCGCTCATGTGTCCGGGGCGGGACTGTTGCGGGATACGCAGAAGTATGTGGCGCTTGCCATGCCCGCCTATGCGCTGTGCGCCGCCGCCGGCTGCCGAGCCGTCGCAGCGCGCTTCGCGGCCAAGGAGTCCGCCAGCTCGCCGATGCCCGGGACTACGTTGACCGCAACGGTATTCATCGCATTGCTGGTGCTGCCGCTGTTCGATTTGGCTTGGGGCGTCGGTGGTGCGCTGCGGCCGGTGCACTATCCGGTCGGCTGGCAGCGGGTCGCGGACCGGATCGATGGGCGCGGGGATATCGCGGTATTGCCCGGCGGAATGTTTCGGAAGTTTCCCTACAGCGGCAAGGTGGCGGTACTGGATCCGGCACCGCGGATGTTGCCGCGCGACGTGTTGCAAACCGGTGAGCTTCCGGTGCGCGGACGGACCGTGGCCGGCGAGGGCGTCCGGGCGCGGGAGGTGGAAAGCACACTGCTGCACGGTGATTCGGCACAGCGGTTGGGCGAGCTCGGTGTCGGCTGGGTCCTCGTCGAACGCACCACGCCCGGACCGCTCGGCGAGTCGAAAACAACGCTCGCCCAGCTGGACTCGGTCTACGCCGACCCCGATCTGGCGCTGTACCGAGTTCCCGGCGCAACAGACCATGTCAAAGAATCGCAGTCCACACACCGGATGATCGCCTACGCCGCCCACCTCCTCTGGGCCGCCGTGCTGGTCGGTGGTCTGCTGGTGGCAGCCATATCGCGCCCACGCCCAACCCGTTGACGGCAACGGCACATTCCGCCGTTCGACCGAGCATGTCGCGCGCGGTCAGCAGGAGCGACAGACCGCACTGCGCGCCGACTCGTCGCACGACGGCAGCCAGATCACGGCCCAGGCGGGATGAGCCCCGAGGTGTGCTCCCCGCGCGCCGCGGCCGCGAGCACCGCATACACACCGTTTCCGGTCTGCTCCCAGGAGAATTCACGCGCACGGGCACGGGCCTTCTCCCCCATGACGGCGCGGGCTTCGGTGTCGTCGACGAGCTCACCGACGGATTCGCAGAGCTGGCTCACATCGTCGACGAGCACCCCGGTCACCCCGTCGACAATGGAATCGGTGAGTCCGCGCGAACTGCGGTAACCGATAGTCGGTACCCCGTGTTGCGCCGCCTCGATGACCGCGAGCCCCCAGCCCTCCTTGCGCGACGGCAGCACATGTACCCAAGCGCGCGCGAGCAATTCGTGTTTGCGCTGCTCGTCGACGTGGCCGTGGAAGGTGACCGCATCGGCGATGCCGAGGTCGTTGGCGTCGGCCTTCAGGTTGTCCGCCCACCAACCGTCACCGATCACATCGAGCCGCAGGCCGGGAATCCGACTCCGTAGTCGGGCGACAACCGCCAACGCGTCTTCGATCTGCTTGTGCGGCACCAATCGCGAGAGCACCACGATGCGCGGCTCGTCGGTACGCGTCTCGGCGCAACCGGTCGGAGCATCCACCGGAACAGGTTCGGCGCCATTGCGGACCACCGCGATCCGGGAACCGTCCACCCCCAGCGTGGCCAGTTCCTCGGCCGAGGGCAGCGAAACGGTCAGGTATTGGTTGTGTCGATGCACCCGCGGCGAAAGCCGCGATTCGATCCACCAGCCGATCCGCCCGACGAACCGTCCGGCGACCGGCCACTGCTCCCGATGCCCGTGATGCACCAGCACCACCGACGGTGCCTTGGTCGCCGCACCCGCGAAGAACGGGATCCCGTTCTGGGTATCGATCACCACATCGGGACGCACGCCCCGCAGCGGCCCCATGCCGAGCCGTCCGAATGCGATCGCGGCCAGTGCCCGCGGATAGACGGAGAACCGCCCGCCCGCCCGGCTGATATCGATGCCGTCGATCCGCTCCCGCTTCGGCGCCCCCGGATAGCGCGCGGTGCGCAGGGTGACCTTGACCCCGCGCGCGGCGAGCTGCGCGCCGACCTGTTCCAGGTACCGTTCGCTGCCGCCGCCCTGCGGGTGCCCGGTGTCACGCCAGCACAGCAGGAGGACTTCGCGCACGGTGGAGCTTCTCTCGGTCAGCAGGTCACGGATATCGCCGTACACCCTAACCCGCGCACCCCGCCGACCAGCTTCCACCGCGCCATTGCGGGTAATCGCGCGTCGAGTGAACGGCGACCGACGCCCGCGCGAATTCCCGCCCTGGGCAGGCGGGACTGCGGTGTGTTGCCAGCACTATGCGAGACTCGGCGCCGTGCCGAGAGCTGAAACCGAGCCAGCCGAGGCCGTGGCAGCGCAGGCTGCCCGGCGCGGACGAGTCGTGTCCCGGTTCGCGCGGCGGGCGACATTGCGCCGGTCGCTGCGGCTGCTCGGCAGCTTTCGGTTCGAGCAGACCGACCCGGCACTGTTCTACGGTGGTCTGGCCGCCGACAGCGCGGCGATGATCGGCGATTTCTACGCGGACGCTACCGGGTGCGGCCTCGATGGCGCGACCATTCTGGACGTCGGCGGTGGCCCCGGCTACTTCGCGGACGAATTCGTCAAGACCGGTGCGCGCTACATTCCCGTCGAGCCCGACCCATCCGAGATGCACGCCGCCGGGCTTTCGATGGCCGGCGCGGTCCGCGGGTCCGGTATGGCACTGCCGTTCCGCGATAACGCGGTCGACATCTGCTTCTCCTCGAACGTCGCCGAGCACGTGCCACAGCCTTGGGTCATGGCCGACGAAATGGTGCGCGTAACCCGTCGAGGCGGCTTGATCGTGCTGTCGTACACGGTGTGGCACGGCCCGTTCGGCGGCCACGAAACGGGACCGTGGCACTACCTCGGTGGCGAGTACGCCGCGCGCCGATACCGTCGCAAGACCGGCCGGGAACCGAAGAACCGCTTCGGCGAATCGCTGTTCGCGGTCGGCGCTGCGGACGGGTTACGTTGGGCGGCAGGCACTTCCGCAGATGTGCGCATCGTATTCCCCCGCTACCACCCACGCTGGGCCTGGTGGGTGGTTCGCGTACCCGTATTGCGAGAGTTACTGGTGAGCAACCTGGTGGTAGTGGCAACCAAGCCGTAGCGCTACTTCTCCAGCCAGCCCCGGCGCCAGCTCCTGCGCCCGCATGCGTTGATCGTCGCGGCCCAGGGCGATTCCTGAATGGCCAGACCAACCGTCTCCAGGGTGGTCAGGCCGACCTGATCGGCCAGCATCCCGACCACGGCGACCGCCTCGGCGGCCTGCATCGCGGCCATAGCCTGCTCGATGGTCAGCGTTCGGCCCGGTAGGAAGGAAACCACCCACCCACCTGCGCCAACACTTTTAGCTTGATGCTCGGTCTGGTCGCTGGTCATCAGCGACCGGCCGATCACTTGCACCGCCATGACTCGGACTCCCCAATTGCGTAATCGGTTCATGAATCGAGCGAGCTGATCAGTAGCTACAGCATGACCGGTGCAGCAACAGAACGCAATAGTGCGTTCTCTGAAAAGCGAACCGGGAGGTCGGAATTCGCGCTGTTCAGAATGTCGATCGAGCCGAAAACTGAAACACGTTACAGACAAGCGGGCCACAAAACTGTAACGTGTTCTCATGCATTACGACAGCCTGTTCATCGGCGGCCGCTGGACCGCGCCCGCCGCCACCGAGCGCCTCCAGGTCATCTCGCCCGCGACGGTCGAGCCGGTGGGCAGCGTCCCGGTGGTCGGTCGCGCCGATGTCGACGCCGCCGTCGCCACTGCCCGGCACGCCTTCGACAACGGTCCGTGGCCGTCCACGCCGCCCGCGGAGCGCGCCCAGGTATTGTCGCGCGCCGCCCGCCTGATCGAGCAGCGTTCGGCCGATCTGCTCGCCACGCTCACCGCGGAAATGGGCGCACCCCAGATGATCGCCATGACGCTCAACCAGATTCCGGCGGTGGCCACGCTCGACGCGTACGCCGGACTGGCCGAGTCCTTCCCCTGGCACGAAACCCGAACCGGCTTGTTCGGCACCTCCCGGGTCTCGCGGGAGCCGCGCGGGGTGGTCGCCGCGGTCACGGCATGGAATGTGCCGCTGTTCCTCGCGGCCAATAAGCTCGCCCCCGCATTGCTCGCCGGATGCACCGTGGTGCTGAAGCCCGCGCCGCTGACTCCGTTGACCGCCAACAAGATCGGGGAAATCTTCACCGAGGCGGGCCTGCCCGAGGGCGTGCTGTCGATCCTGCCCGCCGAGGCGGATGCCGCGGAGTATCTGGTCTCGCATCCGGGCGTCGACAAGATCACCTTCACCGGCAGCACCGCCGTCGGCCGCAAGATCGGCGCCATTGCGACCGGACAGCTCAAGAGCGTCTCGCTCGAGCTCGGTGGCAAATCGGCGGCAATCCTGCTGCCGGATATGGATATCGCCAATATTCCGGTGCTGGCCTTCTCCGGTCTGATGAACAGCGGCCAGGGCTGCGTCGCGCAGACGCGCATTCTCGCACCGCGCAGCCGCTACGACGAGATCCTGGACGCACTGGTCGAGCATGTGAAGACGCTGAAGACCGGCGATCCCACCGATCCGGCGACGACCTTCGGCCCACTCATCTCCGAACGCCAGCGCGACCGCGTCGAGGGGTATATCGCGAAGGGCAAGGAAGAGGGCGCGCGATTGGCGCTCGGCGGCGGTCGCCCGGCGGATGTGGACCGCGGCTGGTTCGTCGAGCCGACCATCTTCGCCGATGTCGATAACAAGTCGACGATCGCGCAGGAGGAGATTTTCGGCCCGGTCCTGTCGGTCATTCCATACGAGACCGAGGACGAAGCGGTGGCCATCGCGAACGATTCGGTATACGGACTGGCCGGCTCGGTCTGGACCGCCGATATCGAGCACGGTGCGGAAATCGCGGCGCGGGTGCGCACCGGAACCTACGCGATCAACTGGTATGCGTTCGACCCGAGTTCGCCGTTCGGCGGGTACAAGAACTCCGGCCTCGGCCGGGAGAACGGACCGGAGGGTCTGGACGCATTCTGCGAGCAGAAGTCCCTGCTGATGCCGATGGGGTGGACCGGGTAGTCAGGCTCCCGGCATAACCACCCGCACTACGGGCTGACGACCCGGTGCGTCGACGATGCTCGGCGCATCGGGGGCGTCGATGATCTCGACCTGCCAGCCCAACGGCAGCACATCCTGCAAACGTCCGACAGCACGCCGCAGCGGTGTGCTGGCGGTCGCCGACTCGTTACCGGCGATCCGCGGCGCCGTCAGCGGGCCGATTTCCAGATCGGGCCCGCCCGTCACCCGACCGCCACCCCGCACCGAATCGCTTCGCGATGCTGTACTCATCCAACCACCTCTCATGCGTCGATCTCATCGCTCGCCGCAGGTATGCGGATTCACGAGTCGAAAGGGAAGTAGTTCAGTCGATCCAAGTCATAGTTAACGATTAGCAATCGAACTGTTCGGTCATGAGACGGGAAATATGGGCGCATAAGCCCCTGTCGGACCTGCTTCCTATTGTTACGAAGTGCGTCCGGGCAAATCAACCGTAGCGCACCGACGGCTCCAGATCCGGCAATCCGAGAACATCGACCGATCGATACCGCGAGGTACGCGCATTCGCCGACTAGCGGCGCAGCGACCGGCGATAACCAGCGGGCGTCGTCCCGGTGGCCGCGCGCAGATGCACCCGCAGCGCGGTGACGCTGCCGAATCCCGATTGTGCCGCAACAACTTCGACGGGCAATTCAGTGGTCTCCAGCAATTCTCTGGCACGCACCGTGCGCTGCGCCTCCAACCAGCGCCGCGGCGTCGTGCCCACTTCCGCCTTGAACCGGCGGATAAATGTGCGTTCACTCATCAGCGCATATCCGGCGAGCGCCGAAACATCCGGCGCCGCAGCCGGATTCGCCGCGGCCCAGGCCATGGTCGCGGCCAGGGTGCCTGGAAAGTCACTGCCGCCCAAAGCATCCGGAATATATTGCGCCTGGCCGCCCTCGCGATGCGGTGACGTCACATTCCAGCGGGCCAGCTCGGCGGCCGCACCCGCACCCAGCTCACGACGCACAATGTGCAGGCACAGGTCCATTCCCGCGGACAGGCCCGCCGAGGTGAGCACATCGCCGTCATCCACATACAGTGCGGCGGGGTCGAGCTTGACCGCGGGGAACAATTCGGCGAATTCGTCGCAATATGCCCAGTGGGTGGTGGCCGGTCGCCCATCCAGGAGTCCGGCCCGCGCCAGGACGAATGCACCGACGCATATGCTCACCATGATCGCGCCCCGCGCCGACGCGGCCCGGAGCGCATCGACCACCGCATCGGCCGGGGGCAGCGTCGGCAATCCGATGCCGGGAACCACCACGATATCGGCGCTGGTCAGCGCATCGAGTCCGTCGTCGACCCGAAGTTCGAAACCATTGGGGGTCCACACCGGGCCGGGCCGCAGGCCGCAGGTCCGCATCTCGAACCCCACCGGCTCCCCGGTCTTGCCCGGCCCGTGACGGAATGCCTGCACCGCGCACGCCAGGTCGTAGGTCATGACTCCGTCCAACGCCAGCGCGACCACTTGCTTCACACCCTCAGTTTGGCACGAATCCAAGCATCAATGGAATTCGCGCCACCAACCTTGGGCGACACACAGGCGCCGGCCACCACACACTCGCGCAATAGCCAGGCGCTATCGAATATCGATGGAGCGGTCGTGGCGGCGCTGGGCGGCCATCACCTCGACCGTGTGCTGGCGGATCCAACCGAGAAACTGGTGCAGCGATTCGGTGAGCCCTCGGCCGAGTTCGGTGAGTTCGTAGCTGACCCGCGGTGGCGTGGTGGGCTCGACGGTGCGTGCGATCAGCCCGTCGCGCCCGAGTGTGCGCAGAGTCTGCGACAGCATTTTCTCGCTGATACCGCCGATTTTGGTGTGCAGCTCGGAGAACCGTAGTGGCCCGTCGGTCAGCGCGGTCAGGATCAGCATGCCCCAGCGGCTGGTGATGTGGTCGAGCACCTCACGGGCCGGACATTCACTGTTGAATGCGTCACTCATGCCCTGCCAGGTAGTGGGCGGGACCTGCGAACGTACCGTCATTTCTGGAGCTTACCCGAAGGTATGTCCTTACCATGGGTAAGCCCGGAGGCCTACGCTGCCGCCATGGTCACAGTCGTTTTCGGAGCCAGAGGCAATGTCGGTCGCCACGTGGTGGCAGGACTGATTTCGAGCGGGGAGCAGGTCCGCGCGACGAGCAGGGAACCCGCCGCAGCAGCGTTCCCGCCGGGCGCGGAGGTCGTCGCGGCCGATCTCGAGCAGCCCGAAACGCTGCCCGCCGCACTCGAGGGCGCGCAGCGCGTATTCCTCTACGCCAAACCCGAGGGAATCGATGGATTCGTGGCGGCGGCCGAGGCCGCCGGGGTGCGACAGGTGGTGTTCCTATCGTCGGGCGCGGTGCTGAACAGCGACGCCTCGAGTAATCCAATTGCCTTGATGCACAGCGTCATCGAGTCCGCCATCGAACGGTCCGAGCTGGCCTGGACCTTCATCCGCCCCGGCATGTTCGCCACGAACGCACTGTGGTGGTGGCAGCATTCCATCCGGAACGAGGGTGTCGTCCGGATGCCGTATCCCGACTCCCGGACCGCACCCATCCACGAGAAGGATATGGCGGCACTCGCGGTAACCGCGCTGACCGAGCCCGGTCACGAAAGTCAGGCCTATACCGTGTGGGGCCCCGAGTCACTGACCCTGCGCGAGCAGGTGCGTCATATCGGCACGGCCATCGATCGCGAAATCACCGTCGAGGTGATCTCCGACGAACAAGCCCGCGTAGAGCTGGGCAAAACCATGCCGCAAATCGGCGTCGAGGCCGTCATGGCCGGATGGAAAGCCGGAGTCACCACCCCACCGCAGATATCGACAATCATCGAAAAAATCACCGCCCGCCCCCCACACACCTTCGCCCAATGGGCAACAGACCACGCATCCGACTTCCGCTGAGCTCTCTGATCAAGATCAGGTGGTGGAACTGGTGGCGGCGGCTTCTCGTTTTGCCGCCACGGATTCCACGTGATCACTCGTCCAGTGATTGGCGGAAATCCGAGGATTAGTGGCATTTGCGCCACTCGTCGGGGGAGTGGGTGGGGGGGTTGAGTGGGGAGGGAGATGTGGTCGAGGAGTGAGGAGAGTGATGTGGGTGCGCCTGCTGGGATGGATTGGGAATGGGCTAGGCGTAGCGGTGGGGCGCTTTCGAGTGGGCAGCGCGGGCAGCTGACTGTCAGGTTGGTTGCGGGAGTGCCGCGGCTCGTTGCTGGCAAGGTCGCGTTGGCGCTCGGTAAGCGGGGTAGTGGGCGGGTGGATTTCGCGGATCTGCGACTGCCGGATTCGAAGCTCGCCAAGGACGCGGAAGCGGAAGCGCGGGAATGTCTTTCGGTGCACGTGTTGGAGCACTCGTATCGGAGTTACTTCTTCGGGCGGGCGCTCGCTGCATTCGATGGCACGCGATACGACGACGAGCTGGCCTATGTCTCCTGCCTGCTGCACGATTTGCGGCTCGAGCATCCAACACCCGGAAGGTGTTTCGCGGTGGCCGGGGCGGAGCGCGCGGTCGAATTCGCTATCGGCGCGGGGGCGACACCGGAGCAGGCGGAGACGGTCGGTGCCGCGATCGCCGCGCATCTCACCATCGGAGTCGCCGACAAGGTCGACAATCTCGGCTTCGTTTCCGCCGGCGCGGCCGTGGATGTGTTCGGGGCACGGATGTCCGATCTCGATCCGAGCTGGGTCGAGGAACTGCTGCGCCGTCATCCGCGGCATAACCTCAAACAGCATTTGACCGAAGCGTTCACGAACGAGGCCGCCGCGGTGCCGGACGGACGCGCCCGATGGCTCATGCGAACCGCGGGCTTCCGTCAGCTGATCGCCCGCGCACCGTTCGCCGAATAGCACTCCGTCACAAACGGCACCGCCCGCACCATCTTCCGATGGTGCGGGCGGTGCCACGAGTTTCGGCGATTACTCGGCCCACGGAGCGAGTCTTACGAGCGACCCGTTCACGCCCCGTCTCGCGTCCGAGCCATCGAAGCGCATGCGCCGCAGGCACGGGACTCACCCGTCCGACACGAATACACCAGGTGCCGAACGCTCCACCCGCACCAACCACCACGCAGCGAGTCTTACGAACGACGCTTCGCGGCCCGCCTCGCATCCGAGCCATCGAACCACATGCACCGCAGCCACCGGACTCACCCGTCCGACACGAATACACCAGGTGCCGAACGCTCCACCCGCACCAACCACCACGGAGCGAGTCTTACGAACGACCCGTTCGCGGCCCGTCTCGCATCCGAGCCATCGAACCACATGCACCGCAGGCACGGGACTCACCCGTCCGACACGAATACACCAGGTGCCGAACGCTCCACCCGCACCAACCACCACGGAGCGAGTCTTACGAGCGACCCGTTCGCGGCCCGTCTCGCATCCGAGCCGTCGAAGCGCATGCGCCGCAGGCGCGAGTCTCGACGGCTCGGACGCGAGACCGAAGGGGGCCGCGAACACGCAGCGCCGAAGGCGCT